>NZ_JBHYWP010000031.1:6401-70322 GCF_042751845.1 Streptomyces sp. NPDC059398
GCGGTCGCGCGCGTCGCGCTACTGGGGGTGTCACACCCCCCCCCGGCGCCCCCCCCCCCCACCCCCCCCCGCGGGGTGTCGCGGGGGGCCGCGCCTTTCCCGGCCGACCAACGTCGACGCGGGGCCTACTGCTCCTTGGCCGCCTTCTTCTCCTCGCCGTCCTCGATGACCGCCTCGGCGACCTGCTGCATCGAGAGGCGGCGGTCCATCGACGTCTTCTGGATCCACCGGAAGGCGGCGGGCTCGGTGAGCCCGTACTGCGTCTGCAGCACCGACTTCGCCCGGTCCACCAGCTTCCGCGTCTCCAGCCGCTGCGAGAGGTCCGCGACCTCCTGCTCCAGGGCCTTCAGCTCGGTGAAGCGGGAGACGGCCATCTCGATGGCCGGCACGACGTCGCTCTTGGAGAACGGCTTCACGAGATACGCCATCGCTCCGGCGTCCCTGGCCCGCTCCACAAGGTCGCGCTGCGAGAACGCGGTCAGCATGAGGACCGGCGCGATGGACTCCTCGGTGATCTTCTCGGCTGCGGAGATCCCGTCGAGCACGGGCATCTTCACATCGAGGATCACCAGGTCGGGCCGGTGCTCCCGGGCCAGCTCGATGGCCCGCTGACCGTCACCGGCTTCGCCGACGACCGCGTAGCCCTCTTCTTCGAGCATCTCTTTGAGGTCGAGGCGGATGAGGGCCTCGTCCTCGGCGATGACGACACGGGTCGTCAGCGGCGGGACGTGCGACTTGTCGTCGTCGGCGACGGGCTGGGGCGACTCGGGGGCGGTCACGGGGGCTCCTCGTTCAGGGGCAGATGCAGCTGCCCATGCAGCCTACCTAGCTGCTGTGCGCTTCCGTTACCAGGTACACTTCTCACCGGCAACCTGGCCGGGTTGGCGCAATTGGCTGACGCGGAGGTCTCAAACACCTCTGTCCGAAAGGACATGTGGGTTCGAATCCCATACCCGGCACCATTCCAGAAGCGGATGTTCACATTCTCGTGAATGTCCGCTCTTTTCTTTGCTACTCGCAGACAGGCACCGTCACCCAGAGTGGCACGCCGTCACTTCGGGCTGTCGTCCTCCCCCACATGGTGCACGCGCACCAGATTCGTGGAGCCAGGGACACCGGGCGGGGAGCCCGCTGTGATCACCACGATGTCGCCCTTGCGGCAGCGGCCCGCCCTCAGCAGTTGTTCGTCGACCTGCGCGACCATTTCGTCCGTGGATTCCACGTGCGGGCCGAGATAGGTCTCGACGCCCCAGGTGAGGGTGAGCTGGGCGCGGGTCGCCGGGTCGGGGGTGAAGGCCAGCAGCGGGATCGGTGAGCGGTAGCGGGAGAGCCGCTTCGCGGTGTCGCCGGACTGGGTGAAGGCCACGAGCAGCTTCGCGCCGAGGAAGTCGCCCATCTCGGCGGCCGCGCGGGCGACCGCCCCGCCCTGGGTGCGGGGCTTGCTGCGGTCGCTCAGCGGGGGCAGTCCGCGGGCGAGGATGTCCTCCTCGGCGGCCTCGACGATGCGGCCCATGGTGCGGACCGTCTCCACCGGGTACTTGCCGACGCTGGTCTCACCGGAGAGCATCACGGCGTCGGTGCCGTCGATGACGGCGTTGGCCACGTCGGACGCCTCGGCGCGGGTGGGCCGGGAGTTGTCGATCATCGAGTCGAGCATCTGGGTGGCGACGATGACGGGCTTGGCGTTGCGCTTGGCCAGCTTGACGGCGCGCTTCTGGACGATCGGCACCTGTTCGAGGGGCATCTCGACGCCGAGGTCACCGCGGGCGACCATGATGCCGTCGAAGGCCGCGACGATGCCGTCGATGTTCTCCACGGCCTGCGGCTTCTCGATCTTGGCGATGACGGGGAGCGTGCGGCCCTCCTCCGCCATGATCCGGTGGACCTCCTCGACGTCCCGGCCCCTGCGAACGAAGGAGAGCGCGATGATGTCGGCCCCGGCCCGCAGGGCCCAGCGGAGGTCCTCGGTGTCCTTCTCCGACATCGCGGGGACCGACACCGCGACACCGGGCAGGTTCAGCCCCTTGTGGTCGGAGACCATGCCTCCCTCCACGACCGTGGTGTGGACCCGGGGGCCCTCGACCGAGGTCACTTCCAGGGCGACCTTGCCGTCGTCGACCAGGATGCGCTCGCCGGTGGTGACGTCACCGGCGAGTCCGCCGTAGGTGGTGCCGCAGCTGCTCCGGTCGCCCCGGGCGCCGGGGGCGACGGTGATGGTGAACTCATCGCCGCGTTCAAGGAGTACGGGGCCTTCGGCGAAGCGGCCGAGGCGAATCTTCGGACCTTGAAGATCCGCGAGGATGCCGACGCTGCGGCCGGTCTCCTCCGCGGCTTTGCGGACGCGGTGGAAACGCTCCTCGTGCTCGGCGTAGCTGCCGTGGCTGAGATTGAATCGGGCCATGTCCATTCCGGCCTCGACCAGTGCCTTGATCTGGTCGTAGGAGTCGGTCGCGGGGCCCAGGGTACAAACGATCTTTGCTCGGCGCATGGTTCGAGCGTATGCCTTACCGATGGGTAAGTGAGGAGTCCCACAGGACAACTCAACACCCTTTACCCGGAAGGCTATTGACAACTGTTGAATTGTGCGCGGGGGTGCTCTGATGAGCAATTCCGATGGCCCGAAAACGGAATGCGAAGACCCCCGCGTGGGACTTCAGAGCACTGGTGGTGACATGGTGAAACGGGCGTTCACCTGTGCGTGAACGGTCTGGCGCTGCGGTTCGAGGTCGATGGCGGGTACGTCGTCGGAGCCCGGCGCCCCCGGTGAACCGAACATGCGGCTGCCCCCGAAGCCGGGGGCCGGCGGCCGCGCGCCCTCGGCGCCGGGGTCGGAGAGCTCGACGAGGGCGGTCAGCCGGGCGCCGAGCGCTTCCGCGTACTCCCGGGCGCGGATGACGGCGTCCTCCACGGCCTGCCTGCGGGCGTCGCGGTGTGCGGGCGATCCCGGGCGCAGCGCCCACCAGGGTCCGTCGACGCGGGTCAGTTCCTGGTCGGCGAGGCGGGAGGTGAGTTCGCCGAGTGCGGTGAAGTCGTTCAGGACGAGGGTGATCCGCACCTGGCCCGAGTAGGCGCGGATCTTCTCACCCCTGCCGTGCTGCACCAGTTCGGGGCTGACGGAGAGCGCTCCGCTCTCCAGTCTCTCGACGGCTGCGCCGTATCCCCTGGCGAGTTCGAGCAGGGCGCTGTTGCGCCGGGTGAGGTCCTGGAGGGCCGTCCGCCGGCCCTTGCCGCGTGCGCTCGCGGTGACGGTGAGGGTGGCGGTCTCGGGCTCGACTTCGAGGGTCGCCTCGCCGCGGACGGCGACGCGGGGCGCGTCGGGCGTGCCGTAGAGGGCTGCGGGGGCCGGAGCGTCGTCCGTTGTGGCATCGGTCATGGTTCCCACTGTCGCACCCCGGTACGACAGTGGGCGGTCATCAGATCGAAACCTCCGGGGGGTGTTGCGGTGTGTGGCTCCTGGGTCAGAATCTACGCGCGTTGTGCATGGTTGTTGTCCGCATCTACGCGCGTTGTGGTTTGTGACGAGGAGACTGAATGCCGCTCAACCGTAGGACTTTCCTGGGTACTTCGGCCGCCGCCGGCGCCGGTGTGGCCATCGCCGGAGGCACGGCGGTGCCCGCCGAAGCCCACGGGCACGGCCACGGCCACCGCCCGCAGCGGCGGTACTCGTTCACCGTGATGGGGACGACCGATCTGCACGGCCATGTCTTCAACTGGGACTACTTCACGGACAAGGAGTTCGACGACGCCGCGCACAACGATGTGGGCCTGGCGAAGATCTCCACGCTGGTCAACGGGATCCGCAAGGAGAAGGGCCGCCACAACACGCTGATGATCGACGCGGGCGACACCATCCAGGGCACCCAGCTGTCGTACTACTACGCGAAGATCGACCCGATCACGGCCAAGCACGGTCCGGTGCACCCGATGGCGCAGGCGATGAACCACATCGGCTACGACGCGGCGGCGCTGGGCAACCACGAGTTCAACTACGGCATTCCGGTGCTGCGGAAGTTCGAGGAGCAGTGCCGCTTCCCGCTGCTCGGGGCCAACGCCCTGGATGCGAAGACGATGAAGCCGGCGTTCGCTCCGTACGTCTTCAGGACGCTCCGCACCCCGCACGGCCGGGATGTGAAGGTCGCGGTACTCGGGCTGACGAACCCGGGCATCGCGCTGTGGGACAAGGCGAACGTCCAGGGCAGGATGGTGTTTCCGGGGCTTGAGGAGCAGGCGGCGAAGTATGTGCCGCGGCTGCGCTCCATGGGCGCCGACGTGGTGATCGTGGCGGCGCACTCGGGCGCCAGCGGCACGTCCTCGTACGGCGACCAGCTCCCGTATGTGGAGAACGCGGCCGCTCTGGTGGCCGAGCAGGTGCCGGGGATCGACGCGATCCTGGTGGGCCACGCGCATGTCGAGATCCCCGAGAAGTTCGTGGAGAACAAGAAGACGGGGAAGCAGGTCGTCCTCTCCGAACCGCTGATGTGGGGCGAGCGGCTCACGGTCTTCGACTTCGACCTGGTCTGGGAGAAGGGGCGCTGGACGGTCGAGAAGGCCGGTGCGCGGGTGCTGAACTCCAATACGGCGGCGGAGGACCCGAAGCTCGTCAAGCTGCTGACGGACGAGCACAAGAAGGTCGTGGCGTACGTCAACAAGGTGATCGGAACCTCGTCCACGGCGATGACCACGGCGGACGCTCCCTGGAAGGACGAGCCGATCATCGATCTGATCAACGCCGTCCAGACCGACACGGTGAAGGCGGCGCTGGCCGGTGGTGCGTACGCGGCGCTGCCGGTGCTCTCGCAGGCGTCGTGTTTCTCGCGTACGGCGCAGATCCCCGCCGGGAACGTGACGATCAAGGACGCGGCGGGGCTCTACCCGTTCGAGAACACGCTGGAGGCGCGGCTGATGACGGGCGCGCAGCTCAAGGACTATCTGGAGTTCTCGGCGCGCTATTACGTGCAGACGCCCGCGGGCGGCCCGGTGGACACCGCGAAGCTGACGAACGCGGACGACACCCCGGACTACAACTACGACGCGGTGTCGGGTCTGACGTACGAGATCGACATCGCCAAGGCGCCCGGTTCACGGATCGCGAAGCTGTCCTTCGGCGGCAAGGCGATCGACCCGGCGGCGCAGTTCGTGCTGGCGGTGAACAACTACCGGGCGAGCGGCGGCGGCAACTTCCCGCATGTGCCGACCGCCAAGCAGCTGTGGGCCAATTCGGACGAGATCCGGAACACGATCATCGCCTGGGTGCAGGCGAAGGGCACGGTGGACGCGTCGCAGTTCGCCTCGGTGGACTGGAAGCTGACGCGGGACGGTACACCGGTCTTCTGATCCCGTACTCCGCGGGCTCCGGCTCCGGCCGGAGCCGCAGTCCGCGGGTCCGGCCTTCCGCCGCCGCGCTCAGCCGTGTTCGGCCAGCGGGACGAGACGGGAGCGGCGCTGCGGGGGCAGGGCGTGCTCGCGGTCGAGGCCGAAGCTGGTGAACGCGGTGCGCCGGGGCAGCGGGTAGGGGTCCTTGCCGGTCAGGGAGTTGAGGATGGTCGCGCTGCGCCAGGCGGCGAGGCCGAGGTCGGGGGCGCCGACGCCGTGGGTGTGGCGTTCGGCGTTCTGTACGTACACGGAGCCGGTGACGGCGGGGTCGAGGAGCAGCCGGTACTGGTCGTCGATGCGGGGGCGCTCGGATGCGTCCCGCCGCATATAGGGGTCGAGTCCGGCGAGCATGCCGTCGAGCGGGCGCTCCCGGTAGCCGGTGGCGAGGACCACGGCGTCGGTGACGAGGCGGGAGCGGCTGCCCTGCCGGGCGTGTTCGAGGTGCAGTTCGACCCTGCTGGTGGCGACACGTCCCGCGGTGCGGACGGTGACGCCCGGGGTGAGGACGGCGTCGGGCCAGCCGCCGTGCTGGGTGCGCCGGTAGAGCTCGCTGTGGATCGCCGCGATGGTCTCGGCGTCGATGCCCTTGTGGAGCTGCCACTGCTGCGGGGCCAGGGAGTCGCGGGCGGACTCGGGCAGTTGGTGGAAGTAGCGGGTGTAGTCGGGGGTGAAGTGTTCCAGGCCGAGCTTGGAGTACTCCATGGGGGCGAACGCCTCGGTCCTGGCGAGCCAGGTGATCTTCTCCTGGCCCGCGGGGCGGGCCCTGAGCAGGTCGAGGAAGATCTCGGCGCCGGACTGGCCCGCGCCGATGACGGTGATGTGCCCGGCGTCGAGGAGCCGTTCACGGCCGGCGAGGTAGTCGGACGAGTGGATGACGGGTACGGATGGCGCTTCGGCGAGCGGCCTGAGGGTCTCCGGGATGTACGGCTCGGTGCCGACGCCGAGTGCCAGGTTGCGGGCGTGGGCGCGGCCGAGCGCCTCGGCCTCCCCGTCGGCGTCGAGCTGGGTGAAGTCGACCTCGAAGAGGTTGTGTTCGGCGTTCCAGCGGATGGCGTCGACCTGGTGGCCGAAGTGGAGCCCCGGCAGGTTCTCGCTGACCCAGCGGCAGTAGGCGTCGTA
Source organism: Streptomyces sp. NPDC059398 (assembly GCF_042751845.1). Lineage (NCBI taxonomy): Bacteria > Bacillati > Actinomycetota > Actinomycetes > Kitasatosporales > Streptomycetaceae > Streptomyces > Streptomyces sp. NPDC059398. The sequence goes on from NZ_JBHYWP010000031.1 coordinate 12,894, forward strand.
CTCGGTGCGCCTGATGTGGAAGTGCTCGGCGAAGTAGAAGGGGTAGAGCCGCTCGCGTTCCTTGAGGTAGCTGAGGAAGGACCAGGGGCTGGCCGGTTCGGCGAGGGTCACCAGATCGGCGAGGAAGGGGACTTGGAGGGTGGCGTCCTCGATGAGCAGGCCGGGGTGCCAGTGGAAGGCGGGGCGCTGTTCGTAGAAGGCGGTGGAGAGCTCGGTGAGGGGGTGGGCGAGGGCGGAGAGGGAGAGGTTGAACGGTCCGATGCCGACCCCCACCAGGTCGTGGGGCTGGTCTACGGGAGGCTGCTGGTCGGTCATCGGGGCGTACTGCCTTCCAGGAGTTTGAGGAGAGCTTCCAGGTCACCGGTGGTGGCGTGGGGGTTGAGCAGGGTGGCCTTCAGCCAGAGGCGGTTGTCGGCGCGGGCCCTGCCGAGTACGGCGTGGCCCTCGGTGAGGAGGGTGCGGCGGATGGCGGCCACGGTCTCGTCGTCCGCTCCGGTGGGGCGGAAGAGCACGGTGGAGATGGTGGGCCGGTCGTAGAGCTCCAGGCCGGGGTGGGCCTCGACGAGCCCGGCGAGTTCCGCGGCGATGGCGCAGGTGCGGTCGACGAGTGCGGCGACGCCGCTCCTGCCGAGGGCGCGGAGGGTGACAGCGATCTTGAAGACGTCGGGGCGCCGGGTGGTGCGCAGGGAGCGGCCCAGGAGGTCGGGGAGGCCCGCTTCGGTGTCGTCGTCGGCGTTGAGGTAGTCGGCCTGGTGGGTGAGTGCGTCCAGGGTGGCGGGCCCGGGGACGGCGAGGATGCCGGCCGCGACCGGTTGCCAGCCGAGTTTGTGCAGGTCGAGCGTTACCGAGTGGGCGCGTTCGATGCCGGTGAGCAGGGGGCGGTGGAGTGCGCTGAAGAGCAGCGGTCCGCCGTAGGCCGCGTCGATGTGGAGTTCGGCGCCGTGGCGGTCGCAGAGGTCGGCGATCTCGGGGAGCGGGTCGATGAGTCCGGCGTCGGTGGTGCCGGCGGTGGCGGCGACGAGGACCGGCCCGTGTGTCGCGGTGAGCGCTTCGTCCAGCGCCGCGAGGTCAATGACCCCGGAGGGCGAGGGGACGGTCAGCGGCTCGGGGAGGCCGAGGAGCCAGGCCGCGCGGTGCAGGGAGTGGTGGGCGTTGGCGCCGCAGACGATCCGTACGGCGCCGTGGCGTTCACGGGCGAGCAGCAGGGCGAGCTGGTTGGACTCGCTGCCCCCGGTGGTGATGAGCGCACCGGCCTCGGGACAGCTGTTCTCCGGGTAGACCTCGGCGGCGATGGCGCGGGTGACGAGGGCTTCCAGTTCGGAGGCGGCGGGGGCCTGGTCCCAGGAGTCCATCGAGGGGTTGAGGGCGGATGCGGCGAGGTCGGCGGCTGCGGCGACGGCCAGCGGCGGGCAGTGCAGATGGGCCGCGCAGCGGGGGTCGGCGGGGTCGGCCGCGCCTTCGGTGAGGGCGTGGACCAGGGTGCGCAGGGCTTCTTCGGCGCCTGTCCCGGATTCGGGCAGTACCGGGTGGGCGGTGGCCCGCACCCGGGCGGCGACGGTCTCCGGGCCGCCGGACGGCAGGGGGCCGATCCGCTCGGCGGCCCCGTCGTGCAGCGCGTCGAGGACGGTACCGACGAGGGGCCGCAGGGCGCTCGGCCCTGCGGCCCCTCCGGCGAGTGGCGGCGTGCTCATACGGGTGTCCTTCGGTGCGCTCGGGGCTGTCGCCCCAGCCTGTACGGGGGACAGGCGGCGCGCCCGAAGAGCACAACGAGGTCAACCCGAAAGTGGTATTGCCCGCGTGCGGGGGGAAGTTGGAGCCCCCGGGGTGGTACAAGGGGGCGGCCGGCCGGCGGCAGGCCCCCCGGGCGCACCCCCGGGCGCCGGGCTCGCCCCGGTATCAGACTCCCCCGGTACAGGGCTCCTCCCGGAGTCGGGCTTCCGCCGGACGCCCGGCTCCCCCGCTGTCAGGCTCCGCGGACCTCCAGGGCGCGCCGCAGGTCGTCGAGCTGGTCGGCGAGCTTGCGGCGCAGGGCGGGAATCATCTCGGTGTCGCGCAGACAGGCTTCGCCGCGGGCGAGTGCCTCGGCGGTGATCTCGTACGCGGGGAAGGCGTACCGCCCCGCTGCCTCCGCGATGGCCGGTCCCCTGCGGCCGGCCAGGGCGACGGCGTCCTCGTAGAAGCGCTCCGTGTACCCGGCGACGAGGGCGGTCTGTTCGGGCTGCCAGAAGCCGCGGGCGTTGGCGATGAACAGGTAGTTGGAGAGATCGTCGGAGGTGAACATCTGCTGCCAGGCGGTGGCCTTGGCCTCCGGTGCGGGCAGTGCCGCCCGGCAGCGGGCGGCGCCCTCCTGGCCGGTGGCGCTGATGTCCCGGTCGAGTTCGGCGTCGATGGTGCTCTCCTCGACGGCGCCGAGTGCGGCGAGGCGCTGGAGGATGCGCCAGCGCAGCTCCGGGTCGAGTTCGGGTCCGCCGGGTACACCGCCGTCGGTGAACCAGGCCTGGATGCCGTCGGGCTGGGTGGCCGCGTCGATGAAGTGCCGGACGGCGACGAGGCGGAGCCCAGGGTCGTTGCCGTCCTCGGTGCGGCGGATCAGCGCACGGCAGACCGTGCTGATCGTGGCGAGCGCGGCGGGCCGGTCGGCGGCGGGGAGATAGCGGTCGGCGATCTGGGTGGCGGCGAAGGTGAGGACGCCCTCGACGACGGCGAGGTCCGACTCGTGCGGGAGGTGGGCGAGTGCGGCGTCCAGATAGGCGGCGGGCGGGAGTTCGCCGTCGCGGACCATGTCGCGTGCGGCGTTCCAGACGACGGCGCGGGTCAGCGGGTCGGGGAGGCCGGAGAGTGCGCGTACGGCGGTCTCCCAGGACCCGGCGTCGAGGCGGACCTTGGCGTAGGTGAGGTCGCCGTCGTTGAGGAGGAGCAGGTCGGGGCGGCGGCCCTGGCGGATCTTCGGGGCATCGTCCGTGGCGGTGGGGGCGGGGACATCGATCTCGAAGCGTTCGCGCAGGACGAGATGGGCGGGGTCGACGGGGTCATGGTCGTAGGCGCCGACGGCGATGCGGTGCGGGCGGCTGCCGGTGTGGGCGACGCCGAACGACCAGCTGGTGTCGGTCTCGGTGACGGTGGGGGTGAGGGTGTCGACCCCGGTGGTGCCCAGCCAGTGCGCGGCCCAGCCGTGGACGTCCCGGTCGGTGGCGGACGCCAGGTTGTCGATGAAGTCGGCGAGGGTGGCGTTCCCGAAGCGGTGGCGGGCGAAGTGAACGTTGATCCCGGCGAGGAAGTCCTTCTCGCCCAGCCAGGCGACGAGCTGGCGCAGCGCGGACGCGCCCTTGGCGTAGGAGATCCCGTCGAAGTTGAGCATCGCGGACGCGGTGTCGGGGACGAGGGCCGGGTCGGGGGCGACCGGGTGGGTGGAGGGGCGCTGGTCCGCGTCGTAACCCCAGGTCTTGCGGGCGATCGCGAAGTTCACCCAGGTGCCGGTGAAGCGGGTGGCTTCGGCGAGGGTCTGGTAGCCCATGTACTCGGCGAAGGACTCGTTCAGCCAGATGTCGTCCCACCACCGGAGGGTGACGAGGTCGCCGAACCACATATGGGCCATCTCATGGGCGATGACCATGCCGCGGGTCTGCCGCTCGGTGTCGGTGACGGCCGAGCGGAAGATGAACTCGTCGCGGAAGGTGACCAGGCCCGGGTTCTCCATGGCGCCGGCGTTGAACTCCGGTACGAATGCCTGGTCGTAGGAGTCGAACGGGTACGGCTCGTCGAACTTCTCGTGGTAGCGGTCGTAGCAGGCGCGGGTGATCTCGAAGATCTCCTCGGCGTCGGCGTCGAGGTAGGGCGCGAGGGAGCGGCGGCAGTGCAGGCCGAAGGGGAGCCCGGCGTGCTCGGTGGTCACGGAGTGCCAGGGGCCCGCGGCGACGGCGATCAGATAGGTGGAGACCAGCGGGGTGGGCGCGGCCTGCCAGTGGCCGCCGTCGGTGCGGCGGGTGACGGCGTTGGCGAGGACGGTCCAGCCGTCGGGCGCGGTGACCCCGAGCTCGAAGACGGCTTTCAGGTCGGGCTGGTCGAACGCGGCGAACACCCGCTGGACGTCCTCCATGAACAGCTGGGTGTAGGCGTAGGTCTCGCCGTCGGTGGGGTCGGTGAACCGGTGCAGGCCCTCACCGGTGCGCGAGTAGCGCATCGAGGCGTCGACCCGCAGCTCGTGCTCCCCCGCCGTGAGACCGGGGAGCGGGAGCCGGTTCCCGGAGAGCGTCTCGGGGTCGATGGGCCGTCCGTCGAGGGTCACGGAGCGCAGCTCGGCGGGCTTGACCTCGACGAAGGTGTCTCCGGCCGCACGCGCGGAGAAGCGGATGACGGTGCGGGAGTCGAAGGTGTCGTCGCCCTGGGTCAGATCGAGGTCGATCGTGTACCGCTGGACATCGAGGAGCTGGGCTCGGAGCTGCGCTTCATCGCGCGTCAGTACGGACATGGCCCCCATCGTGCCGTACGCCACCGACAGCGCGCACGGGGAAATCGGTTGCGGTGGCCGGGTGGTACGGGGGTGTGGCGGTCCGGTCACCGGCCGTCGCCGGACACCGTTCAGCTGCCTTCGGCCGGACCGTCCACCGGGCCCTCAGCCGGACCGTCCACGGTGCCGTCCGCCGATCCCTCCGCAGATCCCTCAGCGATCCGTTCGTGGTGCCGGATCACCTCCGCGACGATGAAGTTGAGCAGCTTCTCGGCGAAGGCCGGGTCCAGTCTGGCGTTCTCGGCGAGGCTGCGCAGCCGGGCGATCTGGCGGGCCTCGCGGGCCGGGTCGGCGGGCGGGAGGTGGTTGCGTGCCTTGAGGAGGCCGACCTGCTGGGTGGCCTTGAAGCGCTCGGCGAGCATATGGACGACGGCGGCGTCGATGTTGTCGATGGAGCCGCGCAGACGGTCCAGTTCGGCCTGTACGGACGGGGCTGTCTCGGTCATGGTCGTCGAGCTTACGTCGTGATCGTCGGCGGGTTGTCGGGGTCCGGTATCTGGTCACTCCAGCCGCCGGGGACGGTGTTCCCCTGCTGCTGGCGGAAGACGACGGGGGCCTTCCCGACCCGGCGGGTGAACAGCCGGGAGAAGTACGCCGGGTCGTCGTAGCCCACTCTGCGGGCGACGGCCGCGACCGGCAGATCGGTGGCGGCGAGCAGTTCCTTGGCGCGGCCGAGGCGGATGCCCAGGAGGTAGTCCTTGGGGCTGCACCCCGCCCCCTGCCGTACGGCGGTGCGCAGTTCGGCAGGGGTCATGCCGTGCCGGGCCGCGTGTTCGGCGACGGTCAGCGGCTGGAAGGCGTCGCGGGCGAGCGCCTGGAGCACGGGGGCGCCCTCGGCGTCGGTGTCGGCGCGGGCGCGGCGCAGCGCGACGAGCAGTTCGTGCACGGCGGCCCCGCTCTCCACTTCGAGCAGCGGGTTCCCGCGGCGCGCGGCGCGGACGATGCGCCCCACGGCCGCCCGTGCGCCCGCGACGTCGGCGAGCGGGACGACGGGCCGGTCGGGTTCGATGTAGCCGAGTTCGGTGTAGGTGGCGGTGGCGGGCCCGGTGAAGTCGACGAAGGACTCGTCCCAGCCGGTGACCGGATCGGCTCCGTAGTGATGGGTGGCGCCGGGCGTGATCCAGATCAGCGCGGGGGCGGTGACGGCCGTACGGCGTCCGTCGGCGCCGCGGTACCAGCCGCTGCCCGCGCCGACGACGACGGCGACATGGTGGTCGAGCGTGCGCGGGCCGACCGCGGGCAGGGTGCCGTGCTGGAGCCCGACTCCGAGGCAGACGAGACCGAGCTTGTGGTGGACGGGGCTCGGGGTGAAATAGCGCATCCAGGTGTGGTACATCCCTTTTCCGTCCTCCCGGTGCGGTGCGTCGTGTTCCCTCACGGGCCGGCTGTTCACTGCGGTCCTGGTGTCCGGCTCCGGCGTCCGGCTCCGGTGTCCGGCTCTTTTGTCCGGCTCGGGTGTCCGGCTCTTGTGTCCAATGAACGTTGATCTTTGTCCATGGACCGGGCTGCCGCCAGGGGTGAGAGTGACGGCGTGGCTGATTTCACTGTGGGTGACGAGGATTTCCTGATCGACGGGCGGCCGGTCCGGCTGCTGTCGGGGGCACTGCACTACTTCCGGGTGCACGAGGACCAGTGGGGGCACCGGCTGGCGATGCTCCGGGCCATGGGGCTCAACTCCGTGGAGACCTACGTGCCATGGAATCTGCACGAGCCCCAGCAGGGACGGTTCCACGATGTGCAGGCGCTCGGCCGGTTCCTGGACGCCGCGCACGAGGCCGGGCTCTGGGCGGTCGTCCGCCCGGGACCGTACATCTGCGCCGAGTGGGAGAACGGCGGGCTGCCGCACTGGCTGACCGGACCGCTCGGCCCGCGGGTGCGGACGCGTGACGCTGCGTATCTGCGGGAGGTGGACCGCTGGTTCCACCACCTCATGCACGAGATCGTGCCCCGGCAGATCGACCGGGGCGGCCCGGTGATCATGGTGCAGGTCGAGAACGAGTACGGCAGTTACGGATCCGACCAGACCTATCTGCGCCATATGGCGGGGCTGTTGCGCAGGCTCGGCGTGAGCGTGCCGCTCTTCACGTCGGACGGGCCCGAGGACCACATGCTGACCGGCGGTTCGGTCCCCGGGGTACTGGCCACGGCCAACTTCGGCTCGAACGCGCGCGAGGGCTTCGATGTGCTGCGCCGGCACCGGCCGAAGTCCCCGCTGATGTGCATGGAGTTCTGGTGCGGCTGGTTCGGCCACTGGGGCGCGGAGCCCGTCGTACGGGATCCGGCGGACGCGGCGCGGGCGCTGCGGGAGATCCTGGAGTGCGGCGCTTCGGTGAATCTGTACATGGCGCACGGCGGTACGAATTTCGCCGGCTGGGCGGGCGCCAACCGCTCGGGTGAGCTGCACGACGGCGCCCTGCAGCCGACCGTGACCTCGTACGACTACGGGGCGCCGGTCGACGAGTACGGGCGGCCGACCGAGAAGTTCTGGCTCTTCCGCGAGGTGCTGGCGCCGTACGCGCGGGAGCCGCTGCCGGAGCTGCCGCCGCCGCCCGCCGTGCTGGCTGAGCCCGTGGGCGCCACGCTGCCCGAGTGGGTGCCGCTGGGCGGGGTGATGGACGCGCTGGGCGGCCCGGAGCAGCTCACCGGGTTTCCGCCGACCTTCGAGGAGCTGGATGTCGACCGGGGTCTGGTCCGTTACAGCGTGCGGGTGCCGGGTCCGCGTGAGCCGTATCCGCTGACCGCTCCCGGAGCGCGCGATGTGGTGCGGCTGTACGTCGACGGAGTGCACACGGAGCTGGGCGCGCCGGTGGCGGGGCCGGCTTCGGTGGAGCTGTGGGTGGAGTCGCTCGGCCGGGTCAACTACGGGCCCCGGCTGGGTGAGCCGAAGGGCCTGACGGGCGGGGTGCTGCACGAGCGGCAGTATCTGCACGGGGTACGGGCCCAGGGGCTGCGGCTCGACGCGTTCGACGACCCGGCCGCGGTCGCGAAGCTGCCGTTCCGCGCGGCGTCGCCGACCGGGCCGGACCGCGGGGGCCGGGGGCTGCACCGGGGAACGTTCGAGGTACGCGGCGCCGGGGACGCGACGCTGGAACTGACCGGCTGGGTAAGGGGTTTCGTCTGGGTGAACGGCTTCTGCCTGGGGCGCTACTGGTCGGCCGGGCCCCAGGACTCGCTGTTCATACCGGGCCCGGTGCTGCGCGAGGGCGAGAACGAGGTGTGGGTGCTGGAGCTCGCGGGGGCGGAGGGGGCCGAGCCTGGGCTGACGCTGCGCTGAGGCGGGCAAGCCGGGGCCGGTCCTGCGCTCAGGCGGGCAAGCCGGGGCCGATGCTGCCCTGAGGCGGCCGAGCCGGGGCCAACGCTGCGGGTGAGCCGGCCCGCCGTCGGGCGGGTACGCAGGGCCGCCCGCCGCCCGCCGCCCGCCGCCGGACGGGCACGGCAGGGCCGGTCCGTCCGGCGCGCACCGGACGCCGCAGGGCCGGCCCCCGGCACAGGGGGCCGGCCATCCCCCGGCTACACCTCCCGGACCTCGAAGGCATCGAGCGCGAACTCGGCGACCCCGTCGTCGCCGACCTTGCGCAGCCCCACCCAGGCGTCGCCGTCCGCCGGGGCGGTGAACTCGTAGCTCAGCACCGTCGGTCCGGTCGCCACGGGCAGCGCCTTGCGGTCCAGCTCGCGCGGGGCGGGCTCGTCGACGCCGGTGATCCAGGCGTACTGGCCCGCCGTGTCGTTCTCGTACCGGAAGGAGACCCGGTACCGCTTGGACGGCTCGAAGCGGACGGTGTGCTGCACGGTCCGGTAGACGAGCCCGCCGTTCTCACCACGGGACTTGAGCGACTGGCTGCCGTCGATGACGTCGTCGATGACCTTGCCGTTCCAGCCCCGCTGGGTGAACGGCGCGTGCCGCTGCCCGACATGGGTCCGCGGGTCGGTCGTGTCGCCCGCGTCGCCCTTGACGAAGACGCCCCAGCCCTGCGGGACGTTCTCGAAGTCCTCGAAGGCCAGCGTTCCCGCCCTGCGGGTGGGCTTCGCGGCGGCGATCCGCAGATTGTCGAAGCGCACCTGAGCGTCGCCCGCGGCCGCCCGCAGCGTCAGGTCGACCCGGCCGCCGCTCTCCGGCACGCTGAAGTAGGTGAACATCCGCTGGAAGCGGGTGCCGGACTTGCGGTCCGCCGCCACGTAGTTGCCCGCGCACGAGGTGTCGGTCCAGTTGGCGGCGGTGACCCCGTCGGCAGTACGGATTTCCAGGGCGGCCCGGCGCCGCTCCCCCGCCTTCTTGCCGACCTCGACCTGCACCGACGCGGCGTAGGTCCCGGCGGGCAGCCGTCCCAGGCGCTGGCTGACCGCGGTGGCCGCTCCGGCGCCGATCACCAGCTCGTAGTCGCCGATGGTGCTGCGCACGACGGAGGCCGTCCCCCCGGCCGTGGTCTTCCAGCCCTTCAGGGAGCCGGAGTTGAAGCCGGGGTCGTACACCGGGGTGCCCTGTCCCCACCGGGGCTCGGCGGGCGCCGCCACCCGGGAGCGGTACAGCACATACGGCTGTCCCGCGGTGGCCTCCACGGTGACCTTGCCCGAGCGGACCGCCAGGTCACCCGTGTGCACCCGGCCCTGGTCGGTGAGCCGGTAGAGCGCGACGCGCGAGGAGTGCGCCCAGCCGCGCGGCAGCTGCCAGGTGGTGGAGCCGCCCTTCGGGTTGTAGTGGTAGAGCTTCTCCGGGTCGGTGGCCCTGCGGGGCTCCCAGGGCAGCAGATAGCTGCCGCCGGTGTAGACGACCCGTCCGTCGGTGGTGATCCGGCGGTTGCCGTCGGTGTCGCCGACGACGGTCCCGGTGGGGCCGAAGAAGGTGATCTCGTGCTCGGTCCACCGCTTGACCGGGTAGGCCTGGAGGTACTTCGCGGGCAGCGCCTCGGTCCAGATGATGTCGTAGAAGGCGTTCCAGTCGGTCTTGCCGACCCAGCCCTCGAAGTTCCCCATCCGTCCGGCGCCCAGCAGCGTGGGCCACTTGTTGGAGAAGACGTCCTTCTGGTGGTTGCGGATGAAGCGGATCAGCTGGGAGTTGATACCGCGTGAGGTGTCGCCGCCGTAGTCGGTCTCGTTCGCCCAGTGCGACCAGACCGACGAGCGCTCCAGGCCGTGGCCCCACTCGCTGCTGACCGTCCAGCCCTGCTCGCGCAGGGCCCGCTGGAGCCGGTCGCCGTTCCAGCCCGACTCGCGGAAGACGTCGAAGTAGATGGCGTTGAGCGCCGGGTGCGCGTCCCTGCGCAGGTCCCGCAGCCGCTTGATGATGTCGCCCGATACCAGGTCACGCCGGGAGTCGATGCGGTAGGACTGGTCGAGCCAGTCCCACTGCTTGTCGGTCTTGTCGACGAGCTTTTCGGAGAAGGCGTGGGCGACGGGGTACGACTCGGTGGCGTTGACGTGCACGCTGAAGTCGCTGTTCCACTTGCTGCCCTCCTTGACGAGGGTGTTCATGTCGGCGAGCCCGCCGGCCCGCTCGTTGTAGTTGCCCGCGTAGTCGGGGTGCGCCGAGTCGTGGCCCTCCGACTGGTACCCCTTGAGCAGCGTGTACTGGCGCAGCCCGTCCGTGGCGAGCGAGATCCGCTTGACGTTGTCGAGGGTCGCGAGGAACGGATTGGTGGCCTGCGAGGCGAAGTTGAAGGGGATGTGCGGGACGACCCGCAGATGGGTGTCGTCGGCGCCGAGCGGGGTCACCATGATGTCGCGGAAGGCGATGGCCGCGTCCTGCCAGTCGACGACACCGTCGCCGTTGCGGTCCCGGGTGACGACGACGGTCGCGTACGGCAGCGGCTCGGTGGCGTCCACAGGCGAGGTGTCCGCGCGGTGGGTCCACTGGCCGCAGGCCAGCTGCGCCTTGACATAGCCGTCCTTCTTGACGGTCTGCCGCCACATCCGGCCGTTCTCCCAGGTGGCGCCGGGCGTGTCGGCCGGCTTGTCGTAGACCGTGTTGGTCTCGACGGCGCCGCCGAGCCGGTCGTGCGCCACCACGGCGTACGCGCAGCCGACCGGCGCCGGGTCCGCCGCGCTGCCGGGCGCGACCTTCACCAGGGTGTCGCCGCTCTTGGCCTTGTCGAGGTCGAGCTTGGCGGCCAGCAGGGTGGCGCCCGGCTGGTCGCTGCGTACGGAGAGGAAGGCGAGCGCGGGGATCTCAAGGGTCCCCACGCGCAGCGCCGCGGTGTCCGCGATCCGGGTGACCCGCCAGTCGGTCCGCCACCCGGAGACCCTGATCTCGACGCCGATCTCGGTCCCGCCGTCGAAGGCGAGGGTGTACGCGATCCGGTCCCGGCCCGGCCTGGACGTCACCTTCGGGGTGTGCGCGGTCCCGTCGACGAGTACCGAGGCGACGGGCTCCTCCTGCCCGTGCAGCAGCGCACCCGTCCGGCGGTCGGTGTACGACACGATGCGCGGGAAGCCGCGGTCGACGCGTACGTCGAGCGCGTCGGAGCGCAGTACGGTCTCGGCCGCGCCGGCGGTTCCGGAGCCCGTGGCCGCCGTGTCCGCGGCGAAGGCGGACGGGGTGGCGAACGCCGCTCCGACACCGGCCAGCGCGGTGGCGGCCACTACGGTCCTGCGGCTGGGCCCTCGGTCTTCTTCGTGCACGCCTGCTCCTCCATCGCGACGGTCATCCGTGCACGTCACGATGGAGGGGCGGGGAGTGTGCGCCTATGGACAAAGGAGGGAGAGGTCTTGGACTATCGCGATGTCCGGCCCTCTGTCCTGGTCTCCGGCGCCGTCCTCAGTGCAGCTTGTCCGCGGCCGACCTGATGTCCGCCGAGAGCGCGGACACCTGGGCGTACACACCCGGGTAGCCCGGCTCGGCGCAGCCCTGGCCATAGCTCACGATCCCGACCTGGACCCACTCGCCCTTGTCGTCCTTGCGGAACATCGGTCCGCCGGAGTCGCCCTGGCAGGTGTCGACGCCGCCCTTGTCGACGTCTCCGGCGCAGATCTCGTCACTCGCGTGGAACTGCGTCTTGTACGCCTCCGCGCACTTCTCGTCCGAGACGTACGGGACCGTCGCCTGCCGGAGATAGCGCTGCTGGCCGCCGTCCTCGCTCGTCGAGCCCCAGCCCGCGATGGTGAAGTTCCCGTTGTCGTAGGCCGTACCGGTGACGAGGGGCAGGGTCGGCAGGTCGAAGGGCGCGGCCAGTTTGATCAGCGCCCAGTCCTTGCCCTTGCCCTCGTAGCCGGGGGCCCGGACGACCTGGGTGGACTTGATGTGGACGGCGTGCGGGCCCTGCAGGTCGACGGAGCCCGCCGTCGCGGTGATCGAGGTGTTGGCCCCTGAGCCGGTGACGCAGTGGGCCGCGGTGAGGACGATGTCCTTGGCGTAGAGGGCGCCGCCGCATCCCTGGGAGAGATGCACCATAAAGGGGTACTGGCCCTCCGCCACCCGGGTGCCTCCGACGACGGGCTCGGGTGCGGCGGCCGAGGCCGGGGCGGGCTGGAGGCTGAGGGCTGCGAGTACGGCGGCGCCCAGGGCCGCGCATCGTCCGATGGTGCGCTCTGGCTGGTTCAACGGGCTTCCTCTCGTGGGGGCTGAGGGATCCTCAAACCCGTTCCGGACCGGGGGCGGACCCCTCGCCCGGAATGGGCTGTTCCCACGACAATGGCCGCTGTCCGGGGTTTCCGCCCGGTCGTAGAGTGGGTGTGTGACGGACGACAGCGAGGTCGTACACGGATTTCCGCATCTGGAGACCGTGCGGGCGGCGATCACGGCGCTCCACAGACGTCTCTCGTACGAGGGTGTGCTCGGCTACGCGCCGAGCGTCGCCCCCGCCGATGTGGCCTTCTCCGACCTGGACGATCTGCATCTGGGCGCCCAGCGGGTGGCCCGTGCGCTGGTCCACCAGCTGCGGCTGCCGGATGCGCGCATGGTCGTCGGCTTCCGCGGGATGGAGCACGCGGCGGCGGTCGAACTGACGGCGGGACCGGAGTACTTCATCGAGCTCAACGACCGTTTCCGCACCCACAGGGCCGATATCGGGGCGGCTCTGGCCCATGAGATCACCCATGTGCTGCTGCACCGGCTCGGTCTCGGCTTCGCGGGGACCCGGGACAACGAGATCCTCACGGACACCGCGGCGACCTATCTCGGGGCGGGCTGGCTGCTGCTGGACGCGTTCCGCGAGGACGCGGTGTCCAGCCAGAAGCTCGGCTATCTCACCCCGGAGGAGTTCGGGTACGTCCTGGCCAAGCGGGCGGCGCTCTTCGACGAGGACCCGTCGGTCTGGTTCACCAGCCCGCAGGCCTACACGGCGTACACGAAGGGTCGGACCAGGGCCGGTCAGGACGCCTGCCGGCCGCCGCTGACCGCGGCGGGGTGGGCGGGGCGCCGGGCCTATGCGAAGCACCGGAGGTACGCGCTGGAGCACGGGGGCCGCACCGGCCCCGGACTGCCGTACGCCTTCGAGCGGGCGGCGGACGGACTGCGCGTCAGTTTCGCCTGCCCCACCTGCCAGCAGCGGATCAGGGTGCCGGTCCGGGGCCGGGTCCGGGCGCGCTGCGGGCTCTGCCGCACGGTCCTGGAGTGCGACACCTGACGGTGACACAGGACAGTGGCACCGGCCAGCGACACCGGTCAGCAACAACGGAGAGCGACGCCCGACCGGCCCGCCCGGCTGCGCCGCCTGACGGCTGTAACGGCCACCGGAGACCTGGAGACCTGGAGACCTGGAGAGTGATTCTCATGCGCGTAGAGACCAAGCACGCACTGGTGCGGCCGCTCCAGCGGTATCTGGTCAACCCTCCGGTCCGGCTGCTGCTGCGGCTGGGCGCCGCCCCCGGCTACGCGCTGCTGGAGACACGCGGGCGGGTCACCGGGCAGATCCGCACCACCCCGGTCGGCGAGGGCAGGGAGGGCCGGGTGTTCTGGATCGTCGCGGAGCACGGCACGCACGCCGACTACGTACGCAACATCCGGGCCTGCCCCGATGTGCGGGTCCGGCTGCGTGCGGGGCGGCGCTTCGTCTGGGTGCCCGGGACGGCCGAGCTGCTCCCCGGCGACGACCCGTACGCCCGGCAGCGCGCCCTCGTCCGCCGGCATCCGCTGCGCGCGCTGAACGCGGCGGTCGTGCGGGCGATGGGGACAGAGCTGCTGACGGTCCGTATCGACCTGCATCCGCCGAGCTGACGCCGGGCCCGCTCCGCGGAGGGGCCCGGCCGCACGGTCGGATCAGGCAGCGGCCCTGCGCCCGCCCTGGCCACCACGGCTCTGACCGCCGCGCCCCTGGCCACCACGGCCCTGACCAGCGCCGCCGGCACCGCGGCCCGCGCCGCCACGGCCCTGACCGCTCTGGCCGCCGCCCTGGCCCTGACCACCGCGGCGGCCACGGCCACCGCGGCCCTGCCCGGAGGGAGCCGCGGCCCCGTTCGCGGGCCTGCTGGGCCTGGAGCGCCGCTGCGGTGCGGTGGCCTGCTGCGGTACGTCGACGACGACCGCGACGCCCGATGGCTCCTGCGCCCCGGTGATCCGGGTGAGCTCCTCGTCGCTGGACCTGACCCTGGCGGTCCTGGGCGAGATGCCGGCGTCCGACATCAGCCGGGTCATGTCACGCTTCTGCTCCGGGAGCACGAGCGTGACGACGCTGCCCGACTCGCCCGCCCGCGCGGTGCGGCCGCCACGGTGGACATAGTCCTTGTGGTCGGTGGGCGGGTCCACGTTCACGACCAGGTCGAGGTCGTCGATGTGGATGCCGCGCGCCGCGACATTGGTCGCGACGAGCGCGGTGACCTGGCCGTTCTTGAACTGGTCGAGAGTGCGGTTGCGCTGCGGCTGGGAGCGTCCGCCGTGCAGGCCGCCCGCCCGTACCCCGCTGGCGAGCAGCCGCTTCACCAGGCGGTCCACGGAACGCTTGGTGTCCAGGAAGAGGATCACCCGGCCGTCGCGGGCCGCGATGCGGGTGGTGACGGCCTTCTTGTCGGTCTCGTCGGCGACGTAGAGCACATGGTGGTCCATCGTGGTCACCGCGCCGGCCGACGGGTCCACGGAGTGCACGACCGGGTCGGTCAGGAACATCTTGACCAGCCGGTCGATGTTCTTGTCCAGGGTCGCCGAGAACAGCATCCGCTGGCCGCCGGGCTCGACCTGCTTGAGCAGCGCGGTGACCTGCGGCATGAAGCCCATGTCGGCCATCTGGTCGGCCTCGTCGAGCACGGTGATCCCAACCTGGTCGAGGCGGCAGTCGCCGCGCTCGATGAGGTCCTTGAGCCGCCCCGGAGTGGCGACCAGGATCTCGGCGCCGCGCCGCAGCGCGCCGGACTGCCGGGAGATCGACATCCCGCCGACGACCGTGGTCAGCCGCAGCTGGACCGAGGTGGCGTACGGCGTCAGCGCGTCGGTGACCTGCTGCGCCAGCTCACGGGTGGGCACCAGCACGAGAGCCAGCGGCGCCTTCGGCTCGGCGCGGCGGCCGGCGACACGGGCCAGCATCGCCAGTCCGAAGGCGAGGGTCTTTCCGGAGCCGGTACGCCCGCGGCCGAGCAGATCGCGGCCCGCGAGGGAGTTCGGCAGGGTCGCGGCCTGGATCGGGAAGGGGTCGGTGACCCCCTGGGCGGCGAGGGTCTTCAGGAGCGCGGCCGGCATGTCCAGCTCGGCGAAGGCGTCGACGGCGGGCAGCGCGGGGGTGAGGGTCTCCGGCAGGGTGAATTCGGCAGGCCTGGGAGCGGCCTTGCGGGCCGGAGACTTTGCGGGGGCCTTGCCGCGGCCCCTCGGCGGACTGGTGCGTGCGGGGCGTGCCGGGCGTTCAGCGGAGCGGGTCATGCGGTTCAAGCCTTCCTGCCGGATGTAGGACAGCACAAACCGGGACCCGCACCCTGGAGGTGCGGGCCCCGGTCAGCGAGGTACGCGTCCGACAATCAGGCCGGAACGATGTTCTCCGCCTGCGGGCCCTTCTGGCCCTGCGTGACGTCGAAGGAGACCTTCTGGCCCTCCTGGAGCTCACGGAAGCCCTGGGTGGCGATGTTCGAGTAGTGGGCGAAGACGTCGGCGCCGCCGCCGTCCTGCTCGATGAAGCCGAAGCCCTTTTCCGAGTTGAACCACTTCACGGTACCGGTGGCCATAACATTCTCCTCAACAGGTGCAGTGCCGGAAATTCGCACTTTACGAATTCCGCGTCGCCGCATTGAACCCCACCCGGAGAAAGCCGGAAAACAATAATGCGCCTGTCGGAGCATTCCCGTCAGGCGCACATAAAGTTCATGGGTACCAAAACTGCAACGTCGTCAGCCTAGCACGCCTGCCGCCGGGATGTCCGGAGGCGACGGGACCCGGATGATCTCGCCGCACCCCTCCGACCGGCGCCTCCGGCCCGTACGGAACAGGCGGGGTGGATCAACTCGCCTGACAAGGAAGCACAGTTGCCCCGTGCGCCGGGCCGCCGGCATGCCGTCCCGTGACGGCCGCCGACGGCCGGCAGAACAAGCCCGGCGGATGAAAGATCCCGCCACTGTTCGATTGCCGTTCACCTCCGCCCGTGAGGTCCGGGACGCCCCCTCCCCCTGCGGGGCGCGGCGGCCACCGGCCTAGGATTCCGGGCATGATCGCCGAATTGCAGTGCATAGTGCTGGACTGCCCCGAACCCGCAGACCTGGCCGCGTTCTACCGGGCGGTCCTCGGCGGCAGCGTCGACCGGCCCGACCCCCGCTGGTCGCTCGACTCCGACTGGTCCACGCTGCACACCGCTTCCGGTCTGGTCCTGGCGTTCCAGCGCGCCGAGAACCACCGTGCACCAGCCTGGCCGGACCCGACCAGGCCCCAGCAGTTCCATCTGGACTTCGGTGTGCCCGACCTGGACCGGGCGGAGGTCGAGGTGCTCGACGCGGGCGCCCATCTGCTCGACGACAGCGCCCCTGGCTGGCGTATCTACGCGGACCCCGCGGGGCACCCCTTCTGCCTGGTACGCCACTGACCCCACGCCCGGACGGGGCGGACGGGGCAGTACGCACGGGGCGGGGCGGTCCGGACGGGGCGGCCTGACGACCGGACGGTCCGGGAACCGCGCCCGTCGGCACTCTCCCGCGGCCGGTCAGTCCCCGGAGCGCTCGGCGGTGCTCCGCTCGACACAGAACTCGTTGCCCTCGATGTCCGCCAGCGTGACCCACCCCCGCCCGTCGGGCCTGCGGTGGTCCTCCACGAGCGTGGCGCCCAGCGCCAGCAGCCGCTCGACCTCCTCCTCCCGGGTACGGTCCGTCGGCTGGAGGTCCAGATGCAGACGGTTCTTGATCTGTTTGGGCTCGGGCACCTGGATGAAGAGCAGCCCGAATCCGGTCGCCTGGATCAGCGCCTCGGGGTCGCCCGGCCTGTCGTCGTCGGCGAGCGGGATATCGAGGGCCCTGGCCCAGAAACTGCCGAGCTCATAAGCGTCGGCACAGTCGACTGTCACATGACGTACAAAGGAAGCCATGATCGCATCATGCCTCAACCGCCCTGTGGCGCAAGGGAATTCAGCGGCTGCGCAGGGTGACGAGCGCGGTGTGGCCCTCCGCCCGCAGCACCCCTGGTGACTCCCCGGTGACGACCGCGGCGTCGTAGGGGCCCAGGGCGTCGCCCGTGTCCTCCAGGACGGCGGCCCCGTCCAGGGCGACGACCAGCACGGTGGCTTCCGGCGGGACCGCGACGGCGAGACTGCCGCGTACGACCGAGGTGAGCGCGTCGGTGAGCGCCTCGCGGTACATCACGTTGAAGTTCACGACAGGGCCGCCGAGCAGGCGTCCGTGGGTCGGCACATCACCGGCGAAGCGGTGCGGCACGAACCGCTCGTCAGCCCGGAGCGCCACCCCGCCGGCCGTCAGCTCCATCCCCGCGCCGTCGGCGACCGTCAGCACCCTGGTGACTCCGGGGAAGACGGAGAAGGGCCCGTCGGCGCCGACATCGGCCAGGCTCACCCGCCAGGCGAAACCGTCCATCCCGGCGCCCTCGGGCCACGCGGCGATCTCGCGGGTGACCCCGCCGCCGTTCTTCCAGGGCGTGGCTGCCCGGCCGGCTGCCCGCAGTATCCGTACCGTCACGCCCGCATCCTCCGCTGCTCCGCTCTCTCGTCCGCCCAGGCCGGGCCCGCCGTCAGGGGCCGCCGGACGCGCCACGGCGCCCACCCAGTGTCCGGTCGGGGACAAGGCAGGCGCCGCGTTCAGTTCCGCACCCCATTGTGCGGGACGTTCTGTAGGGCCGTCAGACGGTCAGTGCCCGGTCCGTCGGCCTGATCGGGGCGTGCAGCTCGCTGGCGCCCGTGAGGAAGCGGTCCACGCCGCGCGCCGCCGAACGGCCCTCGGCGATCGCCCAGACGATCAGCGACTGGCCGCGGCCCGCGTCACCAGCAACGTACACGCCGGGCACATTGGTCGCGAAGTCGGCGTCGCGGGCGATGTTGCCGCGGGCGTCGAGTTCGAGGCCGAACTGCTGGACGAGGCCGTTGGCCTGGTCGGTGCCGGTGAAGCCCATGGCCAGGGTGACCAGCTCGGCGGGGATCCGGCGCTCGGTGCCGGGCTGCTGCTCCAGCTTGCCGTCCTTGAACTCCACCTCGACGAGGTGGAGGTACTTGACGTTCCCGACCGTCTCCCCCTCCTCGGGCGCCGAGCCCTCGAAGTGGGTGGTCGAGACGGCGTAGATGCGCTCGCCGCCCTCCTCGTGCGCCGAGGTGACCTTGTAGAGCATCGGGAAGGTCGGCCAGGGCTGGCCCGGGTTCCGCTCGTCGCCGGGCCTGGGCATGATCTCCAGCTGGGTGACCGACTTGGCGCCCTGGCGGTGGGCGGTGCCCACGCAGTCGGCGCCGGTGTCGCCGCCGCCGATGACCACGACATGCTTGCCCTCGGCGGTGATCGGGGCCACCGTGAGGTCACCCTCCTGCACCTTGTTGGCGAGCGGCAGGTACTCCATCGCGAAGTGGATGCCGTTCAGCTCGCGGCCCGGTACGGGCAGGTCGCGGGAGACCGTCGCACCGGCAGCGATGACCACCGCGTCGTAGCGGCGGCGGAGCTTCGCCGCGTCGATGTCGCGGCCGATCTCCGTCTCGGTACGGAACTTGGTGCCCTCCGCGCGCATCTGCTCGATACGCCGGTTGATGTGGGACTTCTCCATCTTGAACGCGGGGATGCCGTACCGGAGCAGCCCCCCGATGCGGTCCGCGCGCTCGTAGACGGCGACCGTGTGCCCGGCCCGGGTCAGCTGCTGGGCGGCGGCGAGGCCGGCCGGGCCCGAGCCGATGACCGCGACCGTCTTGCCGGAGAGCCGCTCGGGCGGCTGCGGGGTGACGTCGCCGCTGTCCCACGCCTTGTCGATGATCGAGACTTCGACGTTCTTGATGGTGACGGCCGGCTGGTTGATGCCGAGGACGCACGCCGACTCGCAGGGCGCCGGGCAGAGGCGTCCGGTGAACTCCGGGAAGTTGTTGGTGGCGTGCAGCCGCTCGGACGCCGCCGACCAGTCCTCGCGGTACGCGTAGTCGTTCCACTCGGGGATGAGGTTCCCCAGCGGACAGCCGTTGTGGCAGAAGGGGATGCCGCAGTCCATGCAGCGCCCGGCCTGCTTGCTGATGATCGGCAGCAGGGATCCGGGGACGTAGACCTCGTTCCAGTCCTTCACCCGCTCATCGACGGGGCGGGTCTGCGCGACCTCGCGGTCCGTGGTCAGAAAGCCCTTGGGGTCAGCCATTGGTCGCCGCCTCCATCATCTTCTCGGTGGTCTCGTTCTCGGAGAGACCTGCCAGCTCAGCGGCGTCCTTGGCGGCGAGCACTGCCTTGTAGGTGGTCGGGATGATCTTGCTGAAGCGGGCAGCCGCGGCGTCCCAGTCGGCCAGCAGCTTCTCGGCCACGGTGGAGCCGGTCTCCTCCTGGTGGCGGCGCACGACGTCGTGCAGCCACTGCTTGTCGGTCGCGTCGACGGGCTCGACCGCACCGGTGTTGCCGGCGTTGACGTTGTCCGGGTCCAGGTCGATGACGTACGCGATGCCGCCCGACATACCGGCGGCGAAGTTCCGCCCGGTCTCGCCGATGACCACCGCGTGGCCGCCGGTCATGTACTCGCAGCCGTGGTCGCCCACACCCTCCGATACGACCGTCGCGCCGGAGTTGCGGACGCAGAACCGCTCGCCGGTGCGGCCGCGCAGGAACAGTTCGCCGCCGGTCGCGCCGTAGGCGATGGTGTTGCCCGCGATGGTGGAGTACTCGGCGAGGTGCTCGGCGCCGCGGTCCGGGCGGACGACGACCCGGCCGCCGGAGAGGCCCTTGCCGACGTAGTCGTTGGCGTCGCCCTCAAGACGGAGCGTGACACCGCGCGGGACGAAGGCGCCGAAGGACTGGCCCGCGGAGCCGGTGAAGGTGATGTCGACGGTGTCGTCGGGCAGGCCGGCGCCGCCGAACTTCTTCGTCACCTCGTGGCCGAGCATGGTGCCGACGGTCCGGTTGATGTTCCGGATGGCGACCTGCGCGCGCACCGGCTGGGCGGACTCGGCGGAGTCGGCGTCCAGCGCGTCGGCCGCCAGCTTGATCAGCTGGTTGTCGAGCGCCTTCTCCAGCCCGTGGTCCTGCGCCGCCGTCCGGTGGCGTACCGCACCGTCGGGCAGGTCGGGGACGTGGAAGAGCGGGGCGAGTTCGAGCCCCTGGGCCTTCCAGTGGTTCACCGCCCGCTCGGTGTCGAGCAGCTCGGCGTGGCCGACGGCCTCTTCGAGGGTACGGAAGCCCAGCTCGGCGAGGAGTTCGCGGACCTCTTCGGCGATGAAGCGGAAGAAGTTCACGATGTACTCGGCCTTGCCGGAGAAGCGCTCGCGCAGCACCGGGTTCTGGGTGGCGATGCCGACCGGGCAGGTGTCCAGGTGGCAGACGCGCATCATGACGCAGCCGGAGACGACGAGCGGCGCGGTCGCGAAACCGAACTCCTCGGCGCCGAGCAGCGCGGCGATGATGACATCACGGCCGGTCTTCAGCTGGCCGTCGGTCTGGACGACGATGCGGTCGCGCAAGCCGTTGAGCAGCAGCGTCTGCTGGGTCTCGGCGAGGCCCAGCTCCCAGGGGCCGCCCGCGTGCTTCAGCGAGGTGAGCGGGGAGGCACCGGTGCCGCCGTCGTGTCCGGAGATGAGGACGACGTCCGCGTGCGCCTTGGAGACGCCCGCGGCGACCGTGCCGACACCGACCTCGGAGACCAGCTTCACATGGATGCGGGCCGCCGGGTTGGCGTTCTTGAGGTCGTGGATCAGCTGGGCGAGGTCCTCGATGGAGTAGATGTCGTGGTGCGGCGGCGGCGAGATGAGGCCGACGCCCGGCGTCGAGTGCCGGGTCTTCGCGACCCACGGGTAGACCTTGTGGCCGGGCAGCTGGCCGCCCTCGCCGGGCTTGGCGCCCTGCGCCATCTTGATCTGGATGTCGTCCGCGTTGACCAGGTACTCGCTGGTCACACCGAAGCGGCCGGACGCGACCTGCTTGATGGACGAGCGGCGCGCCGGGTCGTAGAGACGCTCGGCGTCCTCGCCGCCCTCACCGGTGTTGGACTTGCCGCCCAGCTGGTTCATGGCGATGGCGAGGGTCTCGTGCGCCTCCTGGGAGATGGAGCCGTACGACATGGCGCCGGTCGAGAAGCGCTTGACGATCTCGGACGCGGGCTCCACCTCGTCCAGCGGGACCGGGGTGCGGCCGGACGCGAAGCCGAAGAGGCCGCGGAGCGTCATCAGCCGCTCGGACTGCTCGTTCACCCGGTCCGTGTACTTCTTGAAGATGTCGTACCGGCCGGAGCGTGCCGCGTGCTGGAGACGGAAGACCGTGTCCGGGTCGAAGAGGTGCGGCTCGCCCTCGCGGCGCCACTGGTACTCGCCGCCGATCTCCAGCTTGCGGTGCGTGGCGGAGATGCCGGACGGGGGGTACGCCTTGGCGTGCCGGGCGGCGACCTCGGTGGCGACGACGTCGAGTCCGGCGCCGCCGATCTTGGTGGCGGTGCCGTTGAAGTAGGTGTCGACGAAGGACTGGTCGAGTCCGACGGCCTCGAAGACCTGAGCGCCCCGGTAGGAGGCCACGGTCGAGATGCCCATCTTGGACATGACCTTCAGGACGCCCTTGCCGAGGGCGTAGATCAGGTTGCGGATGGCCTGCTCGGGCTCCAGGCCCTCGATGAAGGTGCCGGCCCTGACCAGGTCCTCGACGGACTCCATGGCGAGGTACGGGTTGACGGCGGCGGCGCCGTATCCGATGAGCAGCGCGACATGGTGCACCTCGCGCACGTCGCCGGCCTCGACGAGCAGCCCCACCTGGGTGCGCTGCTTGGTGCGGATCAGGTGGTGGTGGACGGCCGATGTGAGCAGCAGCGAGGGGATCGGGGCGTGCTCGGCGTCGGAGTGCCGGTCGGAGAGGACGATCAGCCGGGCGCCGGCCTCGATGGCGGCGTCGGTCTCGTCGCAGATGTCCTTCAGCCGGGCGGCCAGCGCGTCGCCGCCGCCGCCGACCCGGTAGAGACCGGCGAGCGTCGCGGCCTTCATCCCCGGCATGTCGCCGTCGGCGTTGATGTGTATGAGCTTGGCCAGCTCGTCGTTGTCGATCACCGGGAAGGGCAGCGTGACGCTGCGGCAGGAGGCCGCGGTGGGCTCCAGGATGTTGCCCGCGGGGCCGAGCGTGGAGCGCAGCGAGGTGACGAGCTCCTCACGGATGGCGTCCAGCGGCGGGTTGGTGACCTGTGCGAAGAGCTGGGTGAAGTAGTCGAAGAGCAGCCGGGGGCGCGCGGAGAGCGCGGCGATCGGCGAGTCGGTGCCCATGGAGCCGAGCGGCTCGCCCGAGGTGCGGGCCATCGGCGCGAGGATGATGCGCAGCTCCTCCTCGGTGTAGCCGAAGGTCTGCTGGCGGCGGGTGACCGAGGCGTGGGTGTGCACGATGTGCTCGCGCTCGGGGAGGTCCTCCAGCTCGATCTCGCCGCTCTCCAGCCACTCCTCGTACGGCTGCTCGGCGGCGAGGCCCGCCTTGATCTCGTCGTCCTCGATGATGCGGTGCTCGGCGGTGTCCACGAGGAACATCCGGCCGGGCTGCAGCCGGCCCTTGCGGACGACCTTCGCGGGGTCGATGTCCAGGACGCCGACCTCGGACGAGAGGACGACCAGGCCGTCGTCGGTCACCCAGTAGCGGCCGGGGCGCAGGCCGTTGCGGTCGAGGACCGCGCCGACCTGGGTGCCGTCGGTGAAGGTGACGCAGGCGGGGCCGTCCCAGGGCTCCATCATCGTCGAGTGGTACTGGTAGAAGGCCCGGCGGGCCGGGTCCATCGAGTCGTGGTTCTCCCACGCCTCGGGGACCATCATCAGCACGGAGTGCGGGAGCGAGCGGCCGCCGAGGTGCAGCAGCTCCAGGACCTCGTCGAAGGAGGCGGAGTCCGAGGCGTCCGGGGTGCAGAGGGGGAAGATCCGGTCCAGCTTCTGCGGTCCGAAGAGGTCGGACGCGAGCTGGGACTCGCGGGCCTTCATCCAGTTGCGGTTGCCCTTGACCGTATTGATCTCGCCGTTGTGCGCGACGAAGCGGTACGGGTGGGCGAGCGGCCAGCTCGGGAAGGTGTTGGTCGAGAAGCGCGAGTGCACCAGGGCGACGGCGGTGGCGAAGCGGCGGTCGGAGAGGTCCGGGAAGAACGGCTCCAGCTGGCCTGTCGTGAGCATGCCCTTGTAGACGACCGTGCGGGCGGAGAGCGACGGGAAGTAGACACCGGCCTCGCGCTCGGCGCGCTTGCGCAGCACGAAGGCCTTGCGGTCGAGCGCGATACCGGTCGCGGGGGCTTCCTGCCCGTCGGGTGCGTCGGCGACGAAGAGCTGGCGGAACTCGGGCATGGTGGCGCGGGCGCCGCTGCCGAGGAGGTCGGGGGTGACCGGGACCTCGCGCCAGCCGAGGACGGTGAGCCCTTCCTCGGCGGCCAGTGTCTCGATCCGCGAGACGGCGGCGGGGCTGTCGTCGAGCGGCAGGAAGCCGATCCCGACGGCGTACGCGCCCGCTTCGGGGAGCTCGAAACCGGTGACCTCACGGAGGAAGGCGTCCGGCACCTGGAGCAGGATGCCGGCGCCGTCGCCGGAGTCCGGCTCTGATCCGGTGGCGCCGCGGTGTTCGAGATTGCGCAGTACGGTCAGCGCCTGCTCGACCAGCTCGTGGCTGGCCACGCCGGTAAGAGTGGCCACGAACCCGACACCGCAGGCGTCGTGTTCGTTGCTGGGGTCGTACATCCCCTGCGGGGCGGGGCGACCCTCCATGGGCGACCAGGCGTGGATGCGCATCGGCTCTCCCGTCGTCGTCGTGGCATATGCAAGTGCATAGGGACGACGTTGGCCCTCTGCGAAATTTCGAGCAGGTTACATGATGGAATGCTTCTCGAAAAGCGGATGTTTCATCCCAGCATGCGGACACCGGCAGGCGGTGGAGGCGGGAAGCGACACGGCCGGGTCGGCGTCCGTGAGCCACTGACGGAGCAGGCGACGTTGCCTGCGGCTGTCTGCGGTGTTTCCGGCTTATGCCCGGTGGTCCGGGGCACGAAACCGCCGGGTAACCGATACTTATGATGACTGCCGCATAACACCTCGCCCGGTCCCGCCGGGGGCCACCCGCGTACGCCTCAGCCCACCGCCGTACCGAACAGCGCGCCCAGCGCGTAGGTGATTCCGGCCGCCGCCCCTCCCAGTGTCAGCTGCCGGAGCCCGCTGTACCACCAGGAGCGGGCCGTGACCCGCGCCACCACGGCGCCGCAGCCGAAGAGCCCCACCAGCGCGAGGAGCAGGGCCGGCCAGAGCACGGTGGCGCCGAGCAGATACGGCAGCAGCGGGAGCAGCGCGCCCAGCGCGAAGGCCCCGAAGGACGACGCGGCGGCGACCAGCGGCGAGGGGAGGTCGTCCGGGTCGATGCCCAGCTCCTCCCTGGCATGGATCTCCAGCGCCTGCTCCGGGTCCCTGGAGAGCTGCTCCGCGACGGCGGCCGCCAGCCGGGGCTCCACCCCGCGTGATACGTAGAGCGCCGCGAGCTCCTTCATCTCGTCCAGCGGGTGCTTGCGCAACTCCCGCCGCTCCACTTCGAGTTCGGCCTGGACCAGCTCGCGCTGCGAGGCGACCGACGTGTACTCGCCCGCGGCCATCGAGAAGGCTCCGGCCGCCAGGCCCGCAAGACCGGTGATCACCAGAGTGCGGTGCGAGACGTCACCGCCGGCGACCCCGGTCATCAGCGCGAGGTTGGAGACCAGTCCGTCCATCGCACCGAAGACGGCGGGGCGCAGCCAGCCGCCGTTGACGTCCCGGTGGGTGTGGTTGTCGCGGTGCGCCTCATGCAGCGTCGCCTCGTTCTCCATGATGGACATCGGTCCCCGCCCTCTCTTCTCGTCAGCGCCCCCGCTCCGCGCAGCGAACCCGGGAACAGCGTCGAAAGTACGCACGAAAAATGGCCCCCGCCAGCAAGGAAGGCCGTACTTACCAGGGGTGCGGAGGGCCGGGACCAGCCCGTATGCGATTCCCCCCGAACCGCCGGGGAGACATGGATCACATGACGGGCGCATTGACGCCCAGGAGGCGGGTCCGCAGTATCTGTAAACGTTTCCAGTAGCTGGAAACGTTTACAGCACCACCACGTCCACGACCGCTGAACTCAGGGGGCAGGCACGCATGCCGCAGAACGGGACACCGACCATCGTGTCGATCGCCGAGCGCGCGGGGGTGTCCATCGCGTCCGTCTCCCGGGTGCTGAACGGAGTGGGTGCGCGCCCCGACACCGTCTCCCGGGTCGAGCGCGCGGTCGCGGAGCTCGGTTACGTACCGAACGCGGTGGCCCGTTCCCTCAAGGGCGGCAGGACCCGCCAGCTGACCTTCGCGATGGCGGACATCGGCAACCCGGCGTACGTGGCGATGGTCCGCGGGATCCAGGCCGTCACCCGCGCCGCCGGATACCGGCTGCTGCTGCACTCCACCGGGGCGGTCGTGGAGGACGAGCTGGACGCGGTCCGCAGTCTGGGCGACCGCACCAGTGACGGGCTGATCCTCTGCCCGATCCGGGTCACCGACGCCTATGCGCAGGTGCTCGGCGCCGCGGCGGCCCCGGTCGTGATCATCGGTTCGCCGCCGGAGGACGTCCCGGTCGACAGTGTGCGCGCCGACTCGGTGCGCGGGGCCGGGCTCGCGGTACGCCATCTGTACGAGACCGGGCGGCGCAGGATCGCCTTCATCAACGGCCCGCTCGACACGGTGCCCGGCCGCAACCGCGCGACCGGCTACCGCAGGGCGCTCGACGCTCTCGGCCTCCCCTACGACGAGTCGCTCGTGGTGAGCACCGGCTTCGCCACCGAGTCCGGCGCGGCGGCGGCCGAACGGCTGCTGGCCGCATCACCCGACGCGCTGTTCTGCGCCAACGACCAGCTGGCGGTCGGCGCGCTCCGCACCCTGCACTCCCGCGGGGTGCGCATCCCCGATGACATCGCCGTGGCGGGGATGGACGACAGCAGCCTGGCCCAGGCCGCCTGGCCGCCGCTGACCAGCGTCGACCTGGGATCGGCCGAGCGCGGCAGCCGGGCGGCCGAGCTGCTGCTCGCCCGGCTCGGCCGGGGCACGGTCCCGGAAGCCCCGCAGCACAGCACCGCCGTACCCCGCCTCGTCGTACGCGCCTCCACCGCGCCGGCGACCGACCTGGAGAACCCGAGGTCCGTATGAGTCTCACCGCAGCCCGGGGCAAGGACGCCACGGGCCACCGCGGCACCCCACCGCCCCGCTCCCCCGGCCGGCGCCGACAGGCGCTGGGCCTGGACCGGGGGGCCTGGTTCCTGCTGGCACCCGCTCTGATCCCGATCCTGGTGCTGAGTGTGGGGCCGCTGCTGTACGGCTTCTCGCTGGCCTTCACCGACTCGCAGGCCGGCCGCACCACGCCGACGCGGTTCACCGGGTTCGCCAACTTCGCCGATCTGCTGCACGACTCGCTGTTCTGGGAGTCGTTCCGGATCGGCATCGTCTGGGCCGTCAGCGTCACCGTGCTGCAGTTCGTGCTGGCGCTGGGCCTCGCCCTGCTGCTCAACGAGAACCTGCGCTTCCGCTGGCTGGCCCGCACCCTCGCGCTGGTCCCGTGGGCGATGCCCGAGGTGGTCGTCGGAATCATGTGGCGGCTCGTCTACCACCCGGACGCGGGCATCCTCAACAAGACCCTGACGCAGTCCCATCTGATCAGCGGCAATGTCGACTGGCTGACCGGCCTCTCGGTGGCGCTCCCGGCCGTGATCGTGGTCGGGGTCTGGGCCGGGATGCCGCAGACCACCGTGGTGCTGCTGGCCGGGCTGCAGAACGTGCCGGTGGAGCTGAAGGAGGCGGCGCAGCTCGACGGAGCCGGTCTGTGGCGGCGCTTCACCTCCGTCACCTGGCCGGCCCTGAAGCCGGTGGTGGTCGCCGTGACCGCGCTGAACTTCATCTGGAACTTCAACTCGTTCGGCCTGGTCTATGTGCTGACGCAGGGCGGGCCGGGCGGCAAGACCCGGCTGCCGATGCTCTTCTCGTACGAAGAGGCCTTCAAGTACGGCCAGTTCGGCTACGCGGCGGCGATGGGCCTGGTGATGGTCGCCCTCATCGCGGTCCTTCTCACCGTGTTCCTGCGCAAGAAGCTCAAGGAGGAGGCGGCATGAGTGTCCCCGCACGGCTCCGCGCCAGGCGGACGGCCGGCCGCACCGGCCAGTATCTGGCTCTCCTGTGCTACCTGGTCTTCCTGGCCTTCCCGCTGGTGTGGCTGGTGTCCACCGCTTTCAAGTCCCCCCGGGAGCTGGGGTCCATCAGCCCGACCTGGCTCCCCAGGCATCCGACCCTGGACAACTTCAGGGCCGCCTTCGACGCGCAGCCGCTGCTGCACTCCGCGCTCAACAGCCTGATCGTGGCGGGCAGCGCGACGGTGCTCTCGGTGGCGCTCGCGGTGCCGGCCGCCTACGCGCTGGTCCGCTTCCGCAGCCGCATGTCGACGGTGGCCAACGGCTGGGTGCTGGTCAGCCAGATGTTCCCGTTCGTACTGATCATCATCCCGCTGTTCCTGGTGCTGAAGAACCTGCACCTGATCAACTCACTGGCCGGGCTGATCGCGGTGTACGTGGTGTGGAACCTGCCGTTCTCGCTCTGGATGCTCCAGGGGTACGTCAAGGCCGTCCCGGTCACCCTTGAGGAGGCCGCAGCGGTCGACGGCGCCGGGCGGCTGCGGACCCTGGTCAGTGTGGTCTTCCCGCTGCTCACCCCGGGACTTGTCGCGACGGCGATGTTCACCTTCGTCACCGCCTGGAACGAGTTCTTCTTCGCCCTCGTCCTGCTCAAGTCCCCGGAGAACCAGACGATGTCCGTGATCCTGACCCGATTCCTCGGCGCCGAGGGCGTCGCCGACCTGGGGCCGCTCGCCGCGGCCTCCGTCATCGCCACCATCCCCAGCCTGCTCTTCTTCGCCCTGCTCCAGCGCAGGCTGGTCGGCGGGATGCTCGCGGGGGC
Organism: Streptomyces sp. NPDC059398; assembly: GCF_042751845.1. Lineage (NCBI taxonomy): Bacteria > Bacillati > Actinomycetota > Actinomycetes > Kitasatosporales > Streptomycetaceae > Streptomyces > Streptomyces sp. NPDC059398. The sequence goes on from NZ_JBHYWP010000031.1 coordinate 40,833, forward strand.
GGTGAAGGGCTGATGCGTATCCGCACCCGTATCCGTACGCGTATCCCTGTCCGTACCCGTTTCCCCGCCCCGTCCCGTTCGCACGCCCCTTCCAGGATCCGTACCGCGGCGACGGCGCTGGCCGCCGCTGCCGGGCTCGTCATCCTCGCGGGCTGCGGCCAGGGGGACACCCCTGACCCGTCCGGCCGTGTCACGCTCCAATTCCTCAGCCTGGCCTGGCAGAAGGAGTCGGTGGCGGCCAACAAGGCGCTGGTCGCGCAGTGGAACAGACAGCATCCCGACGTCCAGGTGAAATATGTGCAGGGCAGCTGGGACGGTATCCACGACCAGCTGCTGACCTCCTTCGAGGGCGGCCAGGCGCCGGACATCATCCATGACGACGCGTCGGACCTCACGGACTTCGCGTACGGCGGCTATCTCGCCGACATCCGCGGGATGCTGCCCGCCTCGCTGAAGAAGGACATCCCCGGGCGGGCGTGGTCGGCGGCCACCTTCGGCAAGGGGATCTACGGTGTGCCGTTCCTCCAGGAGCCGCGTGTGATGGTCGCCAGCACCAAGCTGCTCAAGGCGTCCGGGGTACGGGTGCCGACCGTCGCCCACCCCTGGAGCTGGCAGGAGTTCGAGCAGGTCAGCAAGGCGCTCACGGCGCGGGGGCCGGGCGGCACGACCCGGCGGTACGGCGTCGCCTGGTCGATGAAGGAGCCGGTCAGCCAGTCCGTGAACAGCTCCGCCTCGACCGGCGGGCAGATCTTCAGGAAGTCCGGCGGCAAGAACAAGGCGGTCTTCGGGCCCGCCGAATCGGCGGTCTCCCAGGTCATCAACCGGCAGATCAACGAGGATCACACCGCTCCCAAGAGCAGTCTGGGCATGGGCGGTTCGGACACCCTGCCCGGCTTCTTCGCGGGGAAGTACGCCATGGTGCCGCTCAACTTCTCGTTCCGGCAGCAGGTCCAGCAGCAGGCGCCGAAGGGCTTCGGCTGGACCGTCCTGCCGATGCCCGCGGGAAGCGGACCGCACGGCAGCGCGCAGGGAGTCGTCCCGCAGACCCTCTCGGTCTCGCAGGACTCGCACCACAAGCAGGCGGCCGTCGACTTCATCTCCTTCCTCACCCAGGGCAGGAACGCCGCCCGGCTCGCCCTCGGCGACTGGCTGCTGCCCGACAGCCGCTCGGCGCTCAAGGACCCGGCGCTGCGCACCCAGGAGAACGGCTGGCGCACGGGCAGTGGGATGGCCGGCGATCTGGTCCCCTCCCCCGTACTCGGCGTGCGCGGTTACGCCGAGTGGAAGGACAAGATCGCCACCCCGGCCTTCCAGGAGTACTACAACGGCTCGATCGGTCTGAGTTCGCTGCGCTCCAAACTGGCCGGCGACGGCCAGCGGGTCCTCGACCGCTACCAGCGCTGACGCCTCCCGCGTCCGCGCCCGCACAACCCCAGAAATGAGCACGATCAGCCCATGAGCGGCAGCCCAGAACCGGCCACCGGCACGGCCACCGGCCCCCCTCCGCCCCGGCTCCGGCCCGAGCGGCCGGCCCTCCCCCGTACGCTGCGCGACCGCGCCCGGGGCGCCCTCCTCGGCCTCGCCGTGGGCGACGCCCTGGGGGCCCCGGCGGAGAACATGAAACCGTCCCGGATCAGGGAGCGGTGGGGCCGTATCGAGGGCTTCGTACGGGACGAGCCCGCCGGTACGGACGACACCGAGTACGCGATCTTCTCGGGGCTGCTGCTCGCCGAGCACGGTTCGGCGCTGACCGTCGCGCATGTCGAGGCGGCGTGGCACCTGTGGATCGCCGACCGCGACGAAGGCCCGTTCCGCGGCGCCGGGTTCAGCGAGCGCGGCACCCTGGAGAACCTGCGGCGCGGTCTCGCCGCCCCGATCTCCGCCCAGCACCGGCACGCCTGGAGCGACGGACTCGCCATGCGGGCCGCGCCGTTCGGGGTGTACGCGACGGGGCGGCCCGCCGAGGCGGCCCGGCTGGTCGCGGTGGACGGCACGGTCAGCCATGACGGCGAGGGGATCTACGGCGGACAGGCCGTCGCCGCGGGGGTGGCCGCCGCGATGGTGAGCGACAGCCCCGACGCGGTGGTGCAGGCCGCCCTCTCGGTGATCCCCGAGGACTCCTGGACCGCGCGCTCGCTGCACCGTGCGGTCAGCGCGGCCCGCCGGGCGGTACCGGGCCCGGACGGCTCGCCGCTGCCGGTCGAACGCGCGGTGCGCTCGGCCGTGGTGATCGGCGGCTATCCCTGGACGGATCTGGCACCCGAGGCGGTGGGTCTGGCCTTCGGGGCGTTCATCGCCGCACGCGGTGACTTCCGGGGCTCGGTGCTGACCGCCGTGAACATGGGCCGCGACGCCGACACCACGGCGGCCGTGGCGGGTTCGCTCGCCGGGGCGCTCGGAGGCGAGAGCGGCATCCCGGCCCACTGGGCGGACGCCATCGGACCGGTGCGCGGCAGCTGTCTGCCCGCCATGGCAGGACGTCACATCCTCGATGTCGCCGACGGCCTCCTCCCGCCGCACACGGCGGCCGTGTCTCCGACAGCGGCGGCGACCGCGGCCGGCCCGGCGACGGCGGACAGCGCGGGGCTCCCGACCCGCCCGCCGACGGCAACCAGGAGCGGCCGTACGACCGGTCCGCCCACCCCGACCGACCCGCCGCCCGCGACCGACCCCGCGGCAGTGACCCACAACAGGCAGGCCGCCTCGTGACCACACAGCTGACCCATCCCACCACCGGGCTCTCCGGCCGCGACCCGCACCGCCGGGTCGAGGGCCTGCTCCTGGGCCTCGCCGCGGGCGACGCCGCGGGCTGGCCGGCCGGCCGGCACCGTGCCGCGCTGCTGCCCAACTGGACCCGCAGGCTCACCCGCGAACTGGACACCTTCGCCGAGCAGAACGCCACCACCACGCTCCCGGTTCCCATCGCCCTGAACCAGCCGCCGGCCCCGCTCCAGCTGGGGCCTTCCGACGACGCCGAGTGGGCGGCGTTCACCGCGCGGGCCATCCTCTCGGCCGCCTCGTCCGGGCAGAGCGACCTCGCCCCGCAGCAGCGGGTGCGCTCCGCGCTCGCGCTGGCCTGGAACGCGCTCGCCGACGAGGTGGCCGCCGCCTCCGCGCAGGCCGACGAGATCGAGTCGGCGCTGATCCCGCTGCGCGCCCGAATCTCCGTACGGGCCGGGCTCGGCAATCTGGCGGCCGGGCTGCGGCCCCCCGCCACCGGCCACGACAATCCGCACCACTTCGACGACGCCGCCTGTGTGCGCGCCGCCGTGCTCGCCGTGGTGCACCCGGGCGATCCGGCAGCCGCGGCCGGCCTCGCGGAGTTCGACGCGCGCTACACCCAGGACGGCGACGGGGTGCACGGCGCCCGCGCGATCGCCGCCGCTGTCGCCGCCGCGCTGGGCGGCGCGGACGCCGCGGCCTGTGTGGACGAGGCGCTCGCGCAGCTCCCCGAAGGCAGCGAGATCCGCCGCAACGCGCTGCACGCGGTGGCGCTCGCCAGGACCGCGACGGCCGCCGGAACGGGCCGCCCCGGCAGCGCCTTCGCACTGGTCCCGGTCCTGGAGCACGAGATCGTCGACCACGTCTACAGCTACGGGATCGCCGCGGCCGAGACCGTACCCGTGGCCCTGGCGATGACGCTCGCGGCAGGCGGCGCGCTCGCCGAGGCGGTGCCCACAGCCGCCTGTCTCTCCCGGGTCGCCGACTCGGCGCCCGCCCTCGCGGGTGCTCTCACCGGCGCCATCGGCGGCGCCGCCGCCCTGCCCGACACCTGGCGGGACAGCTGCCGCACCCTCGTCGGCTGCGCCCTGCCCCAGCTGGCCGGCACCGATCTCGTCGAGGTCGCCGCACGGCTCACCTCCGCTCTGCACGCCCTCCCGGAAGGAACCCGCTCATGACCGTGCCCACCCCATCCCTGGAGGACCGCACCACCGGAGCCCTGATAGGCGCGGCCGTCGGGGACGCGCTCGGCGGCCCGGTCGAGGGCTGGACCCCGGAGGCCATCAGCGAGCGGCACGGCGGCCGTGTCCAGGGCATCGTCGAGCCCTTCTACAAGGAGGAGTGGCGTACGGCCCGGCCGATCGCCCCGTACCACAAGGGTGATGGGCACGTCACCGACGACACCCTGATGACCCATGCGCTGATCCGCGTCTACGAGACGGTGCGCGACCACCTCGACGCGTACGCGGTCGCCGACCATCTGGTGCCCGACCTGATGGGCACCCCGCGCTGGATCCCCGAACTGGAGGCGGAGGCACTGCCGTTGCAGCGGATCTTCCTCGCCGAGAAGTGGATCGTCGCCCGGCTGCACTACGGGCACGTCGACCCGCGGGAGGCCGGGGTCGGCAATATCGTCAACTGCGGCGCCGCGATGTACATGGCGCCGGTCGGCCTGGTCAACGCGGGCAGCCCGGCGCACGCGTACACCGAGGCCCTCGACATCGCGGGCGCCCACCAGTCCAGTTACGGCCGGGAGGCCGCCGCGGTCTTCGCGGCGGCCGTCGCCGCGGCCTGCAAACCGGGCGCGACCCCCGAATCGGTGGTCGGCGATGTGCTCGCGCTGGCGAAGGACGGCACCCGCGCGGCGATCGAGGCGGTCTGCGAGGCGGCAGCGGCGCACGACGGATACGAGTCGGCGCTGAAGCCGCTGCGCGAGGCGGTCGCCCCCTTCGACACCGTGGGCCCCGAGTACCGCAAGCCGTCCCTCGGCGCCCGCCGCCCCTCGCGGCTGCACTCCATCGAGGAGCTGCCGGTGGCGCTGGGGATGCTGCTCGCGGGGCGCGGCGACTTCCGCGAGACGGTGCTCGGCTCGGTCAACTACGGCCGGGACTGCGACTCCATCGCCACCATGAGCGGCGCGATCGTCGGCGCACTGTACGGCGAGGGCGCGGTCCCCGCCGAGTGGGCCGGGGAGGTCGCCACGGCGAGCCGTCTCGATCTGCACGCCCCGGCCGCCGGGCTCGCGGCCGTCACCCGTGAGGTGTTCGCCCGCGATCTGGAGCGGCGCCGTGAGCACGAGGCGCTGTTCGGTGCGATCGCGGGTGCCCGGTGACAGCCCCCGTGTCCCCGGCGGCGACCGGCCCCGCGCTGCGGCTGACCTGGGTGCAGCCCGAGGACCTGGTGGGGCATGAGCTGCGCCAGGCGCAGGAGGACGGCCGCGATCCGGCGGCGGCCCGGCAGCGGTGGACCGCGGCGGGCGGCCATCCGGCACCGGCGCGCGCGGGCGCCTCCGCCGCACCGGCCGCCCCGGAACTGCGTGCGCTCGCCGTGGAGCTGCTCGATGAACTGGCCGCTGTCCCTTCGCCGTTGGCCCCCGACGAGCCGACCGGGCTGTCCGGGATCAGGGCGCTGTGCCCCGACTGGCCCGCCCCTCCAGCCGGTCCCGTCGACCGGGACGCGCTGCGCGCCCGGCTTGAGGCGTCCTGGCTGGGCCGGGCCGCGGGGTGTGTGCTCGGCAAGCCGGTCGAGAAGCTGACGCTCGACGGCATCAGGGCCCTCGCCCGCTCGACCGGCAACTGGCCGCTGGACGGCTGGTTCACCGAGGTGGGACTCGACCCCGGAGTGGCCGCCGCCCACCCGTGGAACCGCCGCTCGCGCCCGACGTCGCTGGCCGAGAACATCGACGGTGCCCCCGAGGACGACGACCTCAACTACCCGCTGCTGGCCCTGCTGTTGCTCGAACGGTACGGGCCGGATTTCAGCACCGCCGATGTGGCGCGGCTCTGGCTGGACGAGCTGCCGGCCGGCCGGACCTTCACCGCCGAGCGGGTCGCGTACGGCAATCTCCTCGCCGGGATCGAGCCACCGGACACCGCCGTGTACCGCAATCCGTTCCGTGAGTGGATCGGTGCGCAGATCAGGGCCGATGTCTTCGGCTGGACCCACCCGGGCGACCCGGGCGCGGCGGCCGGAGCGGCCTGGCGGGACGCGGTGCTCACCCATACCGCGAACGGGGTGTACGGCGAGATGTTCGCCGCCGCCGTGATCGCGGCAGCCGCGGGCGGCGGCGATGACGTCCACGGTTGTCTGCGGGCCGGCCTCTCGGTCGTGCCGCCCGGCTCCCGTTACGCGGCGGCCGTGCGCTTCGGTATCGCGCGGGCCGCCGCCGAACCCCTGGGCACCGCCGCCGCGTTCGAGTCGGTCGTGGACGAGCTGCACACGGCGTACGGCGACCACCACTGGGTCCATGTCCTGCCGAACGCGGCGCTGCTCGCGGCGGCGCTGACCCACGCGGACGGCGACTTCACCGGTTCCGTCTGCCGTGCGGTCTCCGGGGGCTGGGACACCGACTCGAACGGGGCGACGGCCGGCAGCGTCGCGGGGCTCCTCGCGGGCTCCCGGCAAGCGCTGCCGTCCCGCTGGACAGCGCCGCTGCACAACCGGCTGGCCACCTCGGTCGGCGGTCTGGACGGCATCGGCTTCGACACACTCGCGGAACGCACGCTGCGCCAGGTGCGGCGAAGGGACCGGGCGGTATGACCGGGGCGGAGGAGGAACGACGTATGGACAGGGACACCCCGCACACGCGCAGGGGCAGCGACAGCCCGCACACGACGGGGACCGGGGCCGCCCCGGACGGCCACCGGCCGTCCTCCCTCGAAGGGCTGCGGGTCCTCGATCTGGCGACGCTCTTCGCCGGACCGCTGGCCGCGACCCTGCTCGGCGACTTCGGCGCCGAGGTCATCAAGGTCGAGCACCCCCGTAAGCCCGACCCGTCGCGCGGGCACGGTCCCAGCAAGGACGGCGTGGGGCTGTGGTGGAAGCTGCTGGGCAGGAACAAGCGGAACATCACGCTCGACCTCGCGTCGCCGGACGGCCGCGCCGTGCTGCTGCGGCTGGCCGCGGGCGCGGACGTGATCATCGAGAACTTCCGGCCGGGCACCCTGGAGAGGTGGGGCCTGGGCTGGGACGAGCTGTCCGCTGCCAACCCCCGCCTGGTGCTGGCGCGGGTGACCGGGTTCGGCCAGTTCGGTCCGTACGCGCGGCGCCCCGGGTTCGGCACGCTCGCCGAGGCCATGAGCGGTTTCGCCGCCACGACCGGCGAGCCGGAGGGCCCGCCGACGCTGCCCCCCTTCGGCCTGGCCGACTCGGTCGCCGCGCTCTCCACCGCGTACGCCGTGATGGCGGCCCTCGCCGGGCGCGACCGCACCGGGTGCGGCCAGGTGGTGGACATGGCGATCATCGAGCCGATGCTGGCGGTGCTCGGCCCGCAGGCCATCTGGTACGACCAGCTCGGCTACGTACAGCCGCGCACCGGCAACCGGTCGAGCAACAACGCGCCGCGCAACACCTACCGCACCCGCGACGGCAACTGGGTGGCCGTTTCGACGTCCGCGCAGTCCATCGCGGAGCGGGTGATGCGGCTGGTGGGCCGGCCCGAGTTCATCGACCAGCCGTGGTTCGCCTCCGGTGCGCAGCGCGCGCTCCACGCGGACGAGCTGGACGCGGCGGTCGGCGGCTGGATAGCCCGGCACGACCGGGCGGATGTGGTGGCCGCGTTCGAGGAGGCGCAGGCGGCCATCGCGCCCGTCTACGAGATCGGCGATGTGATGGAGGATCCGCAGTACCGGGCCCTGGGCACGTTCGCGGAGGTCCCCGACGAGGAGCTGGGCACCATCAGGATGCAGAACGTCCTCTTCCGGCTCTCCGGGACACCGGGCGCCATCCGCTGGGCGGGGCGCCCGCACGGCGCCGACACCGACGACGTGCTGTCCGCGATCGGACTGGAGCCCGCCGATATCGCGGCCCTGCGGGAGTCGGGCGCGGTCCGGTGAGCGTGTCCGGGGAACTGTCCGCGCGCAGCCCGGTGCGGACCGTGCTGACCTGGCTGTACGTACCGGGCGACCGGCCCGCCGTGGTGGCGAGGGCGCTGGCGGCCGGCGCCGATGTGGTGCTGGTCGACCTGGAGGACGCGGTCGCACCCGACCGCAAGGCGTACGCACGGGACGCCACCGCCGAACTCCTGGCGGATCCGGCGCCCGGCCCCTCGCCGGTCCATGTCCGGATCAACGCCCTGGACGGTCCGCTCGCCGAGGCGGACGTACGGGCCGTCGCGGGACTGCCGGGTCTGGCGGGGCTGCGGCTGCCCAAGGCCGGGGGCGCCGCGGAGGTACGCAGAGTGGCCGGCTGGGCGGCCGACACCCCGGGCGGGGCGGACATCGCGCTCTATCCGATCCTGGAGTCGGCGCTCGGCGTGGAACGTGCCTACGAGATCGCCACGGCCGTCCCCTCGGTGCGCGGGCTGGCTCTCGGTGAGGCGGATCTCCGTGCCGATCTGGGCGTGTCCGACGAGGCGGGTCTCGCCTGGCCGCGCAGCCGTGCGGTGGTCGCGGCGCGAGCGGCGGGGCTGGCCCCGCCCGCCCAGTCGGTGTACGCGGACGTTCGCGATCTGGACGGGCTCGCCGCCTCCTGCGCACGGGGCAGGGCGCTCGGTTTCCTGGGGCGCGCGGCGATCCATCCGAGGCAGCTGCCGGTGATCGAGGCGGCCTATCTGCCCACGGCGGCGGAGATCCTGGCGGCCCGGGAGATCGTGCAGGCCGCGTCCACGGACGAAGGGGCGCTGGCCCTGCCGGACGGCCGCTTCGTGGATGCGGCCGTGGTGGCGGGAGCCCGGCGCACGCTGGATCTCGCGGGGCGGCAGCGGGTCTGAGCGACGGGCCGGTCCTACGGCCGGCTCTGAGCGTACGGGCCCGCTCGGGGGTACGGACACCGGAGCCGCCGACCCCCGCGCGGGCCGGCGGCGGAGGCCGGGACCGGGCCGGTCGGCGGACCCGGGTACGGGGGCAGGCCGGTCAGCGGATCCGGTACCGGCCGGGGCGGTCAGCCCTTGTCGGCCTGCGCTTCCGCCTTGACCCCGTCCCGCTCCGCGCCTGCCCCGGCGGTCGTTTCGGCCGCGACCGGGCTGTCGTCGGCACCGGCACCCGGACCGGCAGAAGCGTCGGTGTCCTGCTCGTTGGTGCTCTTGATCCCGGTGCTCTTGGTCCCGGTGCTGTTGGTCCCGGGGCTCTTGGCCTTGGCAAGCTCGGTCTTGACGGGCTCGGTCTTGACGGGCTCGGTCTTGGTGGTTTCGGCCTTGGTGGTTCCGGCCTTGTCGACCTCGGCTTCGTCGGCATCCTGGACCTTGTCCGCCTCGGCCCGGTCGTCTCCTGCCCCGGCCGTGCCCGCCTCGGACTGGTCTCCGGCGGCCTCGCCCTCCTGCGCGGCAGCCGTCTCCGCCGCGGGCTCGACGAGCTCCTCGCGGCCCGGCCGCAGCTTGGACGAGACGACGAAGTACGTCACCGCCAGCAGGAACATGATGAGCGCGGTCCAGTCGTTGAGCCGCAGCCCCAGGATGTGGTGGGCGTAGTCGACCCGCATGTGCTCGATCCAGCCGCGGCCCACGCAGTACGCGGCGACGTACAGCGCGAACGCACGCCCGTGGCCCAGCCTGAAGCGGCGGTCGGCCCAGATGACGAGGAGGCCGACACCGACGCACCAGAGCGACTCGTAGAGGAAGGTCGGGTGGTACGTACCGGCGATCCTGTCGGGGCCCTCGCTGATCTTCAGCGCCCAGGGCAGATCAGTCGGCCTGCCGTACAGCTCCTGGTTGAACCAGTTGCCCCACCGGCCGATGGCCTGGGCGAAGGCGAGGCCCGGCGCCAGCGTGTCGGCCCACGCCGGGAGCGGGATCCCCCGGCGGCGGCAGCCGATCCAGGCGCCGACCGCGCCGAGGGCGACCGCGCCCCAGATACCGAGGCCGCCCTGCCAGATCTTGAAGGCGTCGACCCAGTCGCGGCCACTGCTGAAGTACAGCTCGTAGTCGGTGATGACGTGGTAGAGCCGCCCGCCGACCAGGCCGAAGGGCACGGCCCACACCGCGATGTCGGCCACGGTGCCCGCGCTGCCGCCCCTGGCGACCCAGCGCTTGTTGCCGTACCAGACGGCGACGAAGACACCGATGATGATGCAGAACGCGTAGCCGCGCAGCGGGATCGGTCCGAGATGGATCACGCCGGTCGACGGACTGGGGATGAAGGCAAGGTTCATGGCACCGCCGACGCTACATCGCCGGGCGGGCCCTCGGACCACCCGCCCGGCAACGTATGCGTAACAAGGACCCTTCCCGGCGGGACCGGGATCAGGATCGGGATCAGGACGCGGGCGCCGGGGAAACCGTGCCCGCCTTCTTGCCCTGGTTGGCCTCGGTCACCCACTTCTTCAGATTGGCGGGCGAGATCTGCTCGTTCCCCTTCTTGGGGAAGACCGACGAGCCGTTCAGCTCGACGGTCGGCGTGCCGCTGAAGCCGCCCTTCTGGAAGGCCGCGTTCGACCGCTTCACCCAGCTGTCGTGCTTCCCGCCGTTCACACAGGAGGTGAAGGCGGCCGTCTTCAGCCCCTTGACCTTCCCGGCCAGCTCGATCAGCTTGCTGTTCTGCGCATAGGGGTCCTGGGTCTCCTCGGGCTGGTTCTCGTAGAGCACGTCGTGGTAGGCGGGGAACTTCCGCTCGTCCTGTGCGCAGGCGGCCGCGTTGGCCGCGCGCAGCGAGCCCGTGCCGCCCATGTTGGCGTCGATGAGCGTCGCGAGGTGGTACTCGACCTTGAGCTGCCCGGACTTCTCCAGCTCATGGACCGTGCTGCGGAAGCCGTTCTCGAACTGGCCGCAGGCCGGGCAGCGGAAGTCCTCCCAGACAGTGAGCGTGGACGGTGCGTCGCTCGCGCCCACCGGGATCGCCAGGCTGTCCTTCCCCATCGCTCCGCTCGGCACGGTGAGGGGGCTGTTCGCCGTGGAACCACCGCCGTCCTTGCCCGCGTTGGCCGCGACGACTCCGATCACCGCGGCCAGTGCCAGCACCCCCACCACGGAGCCGCCGACGATCATTCCCCGCTTGCGCCGGTCACGGGCCTTCTGCTTCTCGCGCTCTTCGACGAGCCGCTCTCGGGCGGCCCTCTTCGCGTCTCGGTTCTTCTCGCTCACACCCGCAGCAACGAACCGGGGAGGCACCAGCGTGCCTCCCCGGTCCCACTTCCACCCGTACGAGCGACGGCGTCAGCTTCGGCGTACGCCCTTGGCCAGATCGCCCGCCAGTTCACGGACGCCTTCCAGGCCCGCGGCGGCGTCCTCCGCGTCGAGCATCCGCTTGACGAACGCGGATCCGACGATCACTCCATCGGCGAACCCGGCGACCTCGGCGGCCTGTTCGGCGTTGGAGACCCCGAGCCCCACGCACACCGGCAGTTCGGTGGTGGCGCGGGTGCGCCGTACCAGCTCCTGGGCCTGCTCGCCCACGGAGTTCCTGGTGCCGGTGACCCCCATCAGCGAGGCCGCGTACACAAAGCCCGATCCGGCGGCGGTGATCGTCGCAAGACGTTCGTCCCTGCTGCTCGGCGCGACGACGAAGACGGTCGCCAGACCGTGCTTCTCCGCGTGCTCACGCCAGAGCGCGGACTCCTGGACCGGCAGGTCGGGCAGGATGCACCCGGCGCCGCCCGCCTCGGCCAGCTCGGCGGTGAACCGCTCGACGCCGTACCGGTCGATCGGGTTCCAGTACGTCATGACGAGGATGGGCGCGCCCGTGGCCTCGTATCCCTCACGCACCGTGCGCAGTACGTCGGCGATCTTCACGCCGCCCTTGAGCGCGATGTCGTCGGCGGTCTGGATGACCGGTCCGTCGAGGACCGGGTCGCTGTGCGGCAGCCCCACCTCGACGATGTCGGCGCCGCCTTCGACCACGGCCTTCACCGCCGCGATCCCGCCGTCCACCGTGGGGAATCCGGCCGGGAGGTAGGCGATGAGCGCCGCCCGGTCCTCCGTCTTCGCCCCGGCCAGGACCGAACTCAGCAGGGCCGTGTTGCCGCCGTGCCCGCCGTTTGCGCTGGTTCCGCTGGTTCCGCTCACTTGGCCGCCACCTCCGCGTCCGCGCTGTACAGCCCGAAGTAACGGGCAGCCGTGTCCATGTCCTTGTCGCCGCGGCCGGACAGGTTGACCACGATCAGCCCGTCCTCGCCCAGCTCCTTGCCGAGATCCAGCGCACCGGCCAGCGCGTGCGCGGACTCGATGGCCGGGATGATGCCCTCGGTGCGCGACAGCAGCCGCAGCGCCTGCATGGCCTCGTCGTCGGTCACCGCGCGGTACTCGCCCCGCCCGGCGTCCTTCAGATAGGCGTGCTCGGGGCCGATGCCGGGGTAGTCGAGCCCGGCGGAGATCGAGTAGGGCTCGGTGATCTGGCCCTCCTCGTCCTGGAGTACGTACGAGCGGGAGCCGTGCAGGATCCCCGGCTCACCGGCGGAGAGCGTGGCCGCGTGCTCGCCGGTCGCGATGCCGTGCCCGGCGGGCTCGAAGCCGACCAGACGCACCGAGGTGTCCGGGATGAACGCGTGGAAGAGCCCGATGGCGTTCGAGCCGCCGCCGACACACGCGGCGACGGCGTCCGGGAGCCGGCCGGCGCGCTCCAGGATCTGCCGCCGCGCCTCGACGCCGATCACCCGGTGGAAGTCGCGGACCATCGCCGGGAAGGGGTGCGGCCCGGCGACCGTGCCGAAGAGGTAGTGGGTGCGGTCCACATTGGCGACCCAGTCGCGGAACGCCTCATTGATGGCGTCCTTGAGGGTGCGGCTGCCGGACTTCACGGCGACGACCTCGGCGCCGAGCATCCGCATCCTGGCGACGTTGAGCGCCTGGCGCTCGGTGTCGATCTCGCCCATGTAGACGGTGCATTCGAGGCCGAACAGGGCGCAGGCGGTCGCCGTGGCGACGCCGTGCTGACCGGCGCCGGTCTCCGCGATGACGCGGGTCTTGCCCATGCGCTTGGTGAGCAGCGCCTGGCCGAGCACGTTGTTGATCTTGTGCGATCCGGTGTGGTTGAGGTCCTCGCGCTTGAGGAACACCCGTGCGCCACCGGCGTGCTGGGCGAACCGCGGCACCTCGGTGAGGGCGCTCGGCCGGCCGGTGTAGTCGACCATGAGGTCGTTCAGCTCGGCCGCGAAGGCCGGATCGGCCTTCGCCTTGTCGTACTCGACGGCGACCTCGTCCACCGCGGCGACGAGCGCCTCGGGGATGAACTTGCCGCCGAAGTCACCGAAGTAACCCTCGGCGCTGGGGATCCGGCCGTCCGGATCCGGGATGAAGAACTCTGAAGACATGCGTGATCTCCGCAGGTACGTAAGTACAGCACGTGAGTAGTGGTACGCAGGAGTGAAGCGTATGGCTGAGCTGCTGCTCAGCGACGCCATCGCATGCCGTTGATCTGACCGGGTTCGGAACCGATGTGGTACCGCACCCGCCGTCCCCGCGCGCGCCGTGCGGGCGCACGGCAGCCGCGGGGGCGGCACCCGCGCGCGAGAACGGCTATGACCACGGGAGCCTCAGTCCCGTCCGTGCCGCAGGGCCGGGTGGGCTCCGGCGGCGACCAGGTCGGCGACGGCACCCTTCGGGTCGCGGCCGGTGACCAGGGACTCCCCGACCAGCACGGCGTCGGCGCCCTCGTTGGCGTAGGCGATCAGGTCGTGCGGGCCGCGGACACCGGACTCGGCGACCCGGACGATGTGCGAGGGGATCTCGGGTGCGACGCGCTCGAACGTACCGCGGTCGACCTTGAGGTCCTTGAGGTTACGGGCGTTGACTCCGATGATCCGGGCGCCGGCGGCGGCCGCCCGCTCGGCCTCGTCCTCGTCGTGCACCTCGACCAGCGGGGTGAGCCCGATGGACTCGGCGCGCTCGATCAGCGAGACCAGCGCCTCCTGTTCGAGCGCGGCGACGATCAGGAGCACCAGGTCGGCTCCGTACGCCCGTGCCTCCCAGAGCTGGTACGCGGTGACGATGAAGTCCTTGCGCAGGACCGGGATGTCGACCTTGGCGCGGACAGCCTCCAGGTCGGCCAGCGAGCCGCCGAAACGGCGCTGCTCGGTCAGGACGGAGATGACGGAGGCGCCGCCCGCCTCGTAGTCGGCGGCGAGCGCGGCGGGGTCGGCGATGGCGGCCAGCGCGCCCTTCGACGGGCTGGAGCGCTTGACCTCGCAGATGACCTTGACGCTGTCTCCGCGCAGGGCCGCGACACCGTCCTTGGCCTGGGGTGCCTTCGCGGCGCGGTCCTTGAGCTCGTCGAGGCTGACGCTCGCCTGCCGCTCCGCGAGGTCGGCGCGTACGCCTTCGATGATCTCGTCGAGCACACTCACGCGAGCGGCCCCCTTCCGGGACGTGTGGATGGTTCAGGATCAGCCATGCCGATGTTATCCGTAGAAGACCCCGGGCCCCGCATCCGGCCCGCGGGAGTCCAGTGCGTGGACGTCCCCGTGGACGCTTCCGCGGACGCTCACGGGGCCAGGAACGCCCCGAAGGGAAGGTTCCGCAGCACGCTGAAGACCAGCACGACCGCGCCGATTCCCCACCAGAGTGCCGGGCGGAGTGTGACCCGCGCGGGCCGTCCCTGTACGGCGCGAACCAGCCATACGGCCATCACCACGGCGAAGACTCCGTACCCGGCGACCGCGAGCGCGTTGTCACCGAGGGCCGCCGCGAAGTCGCCGTGCGCGACGGCGTGGGCGCTGCGCAGACCGCCGCAGCCGGGGCAGTAGACGCCGGTGATCGCGTAGAGCGGGCAGACCGGGTAGTGGCCGGGGTGGTTGGGGTCGACGGCGCCGACATAGGTGAAGGCGGCGGCGACCGCGGCCAGTGTGCCGAGCGGCACGAGGAGCCGGCGCAGCAGCGGCTCGGGGGCCGGTGGCACCAGCGGCTCCGGGGCGAGGGGCGAGGGGTGACCGGCGGCCGGGCCCCACGCCTGCGGCGGGGCCGGGGCGCGGAGTGCGGCAGGGGCTGCGTTGGGGTCCACGCGGTGATTCTCCCTGTTCCTGCGGGAAGGCGCAGCTCATACGGGAAAGGGCGCGGCCCGGACGACCGGACCGCGCCCCCACAGGACGGTGCTCGTGGAGCGGAGCCTCAGTGCACCTGCGCCTGGGCGGCGCGGGCGCGGGCCTGGATGCTGGCCTCGGACTCCTTCGGCATGCCGAGCCCCGCGGCCTTCATACCGAGCCCGACGATGCCACCGATGACCACGACGACGAGTCCGGCGACGAACCCGACCGGGCTGGCCATCACCATGAAGGCGCCCGATACGCAGAACCCGATGAAGGCGATGATGACGCCGGTCCAGGCGGCCGGGGTGTGTCCGTGGCTGCTGCCCGCCATGAGTTGCTCCTCGTTGCTGTGTGTCCAGGCCCTGTACCCGGCGTGTGTTCCGCGGCCGCCCGGCCCAGTCGTGGTGGGCCGGGCGCCGGAAGCTCAGACCCATTGTCGCGCACCGCGGCTCCGGGGGTTGAGCTGGGGGGTGAGCTGTCCGTCACGCTTCCCGGGTGGGGTCCTCGCCTCGGTCGAGCGCCTTCCAGATCTCCTCGGGCCGCTCCGGGTCCGGCGCCCGGCGCGGGCGGCGCGGACGGGGGGTGCCGTCGCGCTCGTACCGGCTGGACATCGCGGGCCACTGTCTGCCGTAGCGGAGTGCGAGCAGCCCCGCGCAGAGGATCAGCAGGCTGCCGAAGGCGGCCACGTACGGCCAGGCGGTGTGGGAGAGCGCCTCGATGGTGGTGGCGGTGTTCCCTGCGGTGGTGGCGGCCTTCTCGTCCAGTGCTGAGCTGTCGCTCGCCCCGGCGAAGGCCGCCACGGCGGCGCCGGCCCCGCAGAGCGCGAGCAGCGCGGAGACGAGGAGACGGCCCGCGCTGCGTACCGCGAACACGGCGACGAGGGCGGCCAGACCGACGATCGCGAGGGCCGTGGGCACCCCGGTGACATCGCCGCCGTCGGCCGTGAGCGGCAGTGCGCCGCCGCCGACCGGTGCGTTGCCCCGGGCCCAGGTCTGCCCGGAGGCGAGGAGGACGACGGCAGCGCCGACTGCGCCGAGTATCAGGGCGGTGGCAAGACTGCGGCGGCTGCCCGGGGAGGGTGCGGCCGGTCCTGCTTCGGATCGGGGCGGGGGTACGGCACTCACGCCTCCACTATCCCCTATGCCCCGAAGGGCCGGTGAGGCGGTTGGCCGAACCGACGGCGCGGAGCACGGCCGCCGCCTTGTTGCGGCACTCGTTGTCCTCGGAGACCGGGTCGGAGTCGGCGACCACGCCCGCCCCGGCCTGCACATAGGCGGTGCCGTCGCGCAGCAGCGCCGTACGGATGGCGATGGCGGTGTCCGAGTCGCCCGCGAAGTCCAGATAGCCGACGCAGCCGCCGTAGAGCCCGCGGCGGGTCGGCTCCAGCTCGTCGATGATCTGCAGCGCACGGGGCTTGGGGGCGCCGGAGAGGGTGCCGGCGGGGAAGCAGGAGGTGAGGACGTCGAAGGCGGTGCGTCCCTCGGCGACCCGGCCGGTCACGGTGGAGACGATGTGCATCACGTGCGAGTACTTCTCGACCGACATGAAGTCGACGACCTCGACGGAGCCCGGCTCGCAGACCCGCCCGAGGTCGTTGCGGCCGAGGTCGACCAGCATCAGGTGCTCCGCGCGCTCCTTCGGGTCGGCGAGCAGCTCGTCGGCGAGGTCCTGGTCCTCGCGCGGGGTGGCGCCGCGGTGCCGGGTCCCGGCGATCGGGTGCACCAGGGCGCGGCCGTCCTCGACCTTGACCAGGGCCTCGGGACTGGAGCCGACGACGTCGAAGCCGTCGAAGCGGAAGAGGTACATGTACGGCGAGGGGTTGGTGGCGCGCAGCACCCGGTAGACGTCCAGGGCGCTCGCCGTGCAGGCCGTCTCGAAGCGCTGGGAGGGGACCACCTGGAAGGCCTCACCGGCCCGGATGCGCTCCTTGATGTCCTCGACGACGTTCTGGTAGTCGGTGCCGCCCCAGAGCGCGGTGTACTCGGGCAGCTCGGACGCGGGGAGTACGGCGGGGGCGGTCCCGGCGGGGCGCGCGAGGTCGGCCTCCATGGCGTCGAGCCGGGCGATGGCGTCCGCGTACGCCTCGTCGACGCCGGTGTCGAGGTCGTTGTGGTTGATCGCGTTGGCGATCAGCATGACGGTGCCAGCCCAGTGGTCGAGCACGGCGAGGTCCGAGGTGAGCAGCATGGTCAGCTCGGGCAGTTTCAGGTCGTCGCGCTCGCCGGGTCCGACCTTCTCCAGCCTGCGCACGATGTCGTAGCCGAGGTAGCCGACCATGCCGCCGGTGAAGGGCGGCAGGCCGCCCGCCAGGTCGCGCGGGGTGTGCAGCGCCTCGACCGTGGCGCGCAATGCCTGCAGCGGGTCGCCGTCGACCGGGACGCCGACCGGCGGGGCGCCCTCCCAGTGGGTGGCGCCGTCGCGCTCGGTGAGAGTGGCGGCGGACCGTACTCCGATGAAGGAGTAGCGGGACCAGGTGCGCCCGTTCTCGGCGGACTCCAGGAGGAAGGTGCCGGTGCGCTCGGCGGCGAGCTTCCGGTAGAGACCCACCGGGGTGTCTCCGTCGGCGAGCAGGGTGCGGCTCACGGGGATGACACGGCGGTCGGCGGCGAGCTTGCGGAAGGTCTCCAGGTCCATGGCGGAAGCTTAGACCGGCCGGGGAACGCGGCGGATGGCCGCCGGATCAGCCCAGCAGGACGTCGGCGTCGAAGCAGGTCCGCTCGCCTGTGTGGCAGGCGGCGCCGACCTGGTCCACCTTCACCAGCAGCGTGTCGGCGTCGCAGTCGAGTGCGACCGACTTGACGTGCTGTACGTGCCCGGAGGTGTCGCCCTTGACCCAGTACTCCCGGCGGCTGCGCGACCAGTAGGTGCAGCGTCCTGTGGTGAGGGTGCGGTGCAGGGCCTCGTCGTCCATCCAGCCGAGCATCAGTACCTCGCCCGTGTCGTACTGCTGGGCGATGGCGGGCACCAGCCCGTCCGCCGAGCGCTTGAGGCGGGCGGCGATCGCGGGATCGAGACTGCTGGACTGCGGCGTGCCGGGCGTGCGGGTCATGGCTCCATTGTGCCGCCCCCGCGGCCCCGGGCGGGCCGCCGTCCACTGGGCGGAACGGCGCGTGCGGTCGTACGCTGGCGGTCATGTCGACCCATGCCAAGCGCGAACGACTTCTCCTCGCCGACCTGTTGGAGGCGGCGGGTCCCGGCGCCCCGACGCTCTGCGAGGGCTGGAGGACAAAGGATCTCGCCGCCCATGTGGTGGTACGCGAACGGCGGCTCGACGCGGCGGGCGGCATCATGATCGGCGCGCTCAAGGGGCGCCTCGACCGGGTGCAGGGCGAATTCACCGCGAAGCCGTACGAGGAGCTGATCCAGCTGATCCGTACGGGGCCGCCCAAGTTCTCGCCGTACTCGCTCAAGCAGGTGGACGAGGGTGCCAACGCGGTCGAGTTCTTCGTGCACGCCGAGGACGTCCGGCGGGCCCAGCCCGACTGGTCGCCCCGTGAGGTGGACCCGGTCTTCGCCGAGGCGCTGTGGCGGCGGCTGGAGAAGGGCGCCAGGCTGATGGGGCGCCGGGCGCCGGTGGGGCTCGTGCTGCGGCGCCCGGACGGCCAGACCGTGGTCGCGCACCGGGGCACGCCGGTGGTGACCGTCACCGGGGAGCCGGACGAGCTGACGATGTTCGCCTTCGGCCGCCAGGACGCGGCGAGGGTGGAGGTCGACGGGGACGCGGAGGCGGCGGCCAGGGCGATCGAGGCCAGACTCGGCATGTGAGAGACGGCCGCCCCCGTTTGAGGAGGGGCGGCCGTACGGCTCTACCTGACCGGGTGTCCGGCCTGTCGCAGCTCGTCCTTGACCTGGGAGATCCGCAGGTCGCCGAAGTGGAAGACCGATGCGGCGAGCACCGCGTCGGCGCCCGCCCCGACGGCCGGGGGGAAGTGTCCCAGGGCGCCCGCGCCGCCGCTCGCGATGACCGGCACGGTGACCCGGGCGCGTACCGCGGCGATCATCTCGGTGTCGTAGCCGTCCTTGGTGCCGTCGGCGTCCATGGAGTTGAGCAGGATCTCGCCCGCCCCGAGACCGGCCGCCCGGTGCGCCCACTCGACGGCGTCGATACCCGTGCCCCGGCGCCCGCCGTGCGTGGTGACCTCGAAGGTGCCGGCGGCGGTCCGGCGCGCGTCGACCGAGAGGACGAGCACCTGACGGCCGAAGCGCTCGGCGATCTCGCTGATCAGCTCGGGGCGGGCGATGGCCGCGGTGTTCACCCCGACCTTGTCGGCGCCCGCGCGCAGCAGCTTGTCGACATCCTCGGTGGTGCGGACGCCGCCGCCGACCGTGAGCGGGATGAAGACCTGCTCGGCGGTGCGGCGCACCACGTCGTAGGTCGTCTCGCGGTTGCCGGACGACGCGGTGATGTCGAGGAAGGTCAGCTCGTCGGCGCCCTCGGCGTCATAGAGCCTGGCCATCTCGACGGGGTCGCCCGCGTCCCGGAGGTTCTGGAAGTTGACGCCCTTGACGACGCGGCCGTTGTCCACGTCCAGGCAGGGAATGACCCGTACGGCCAGTGTCATGCGCGCGCTCCCCGGTATGCCTCCACCTCGACCTCGACGACCAGGCTGGGGTCGATGAAACCGGAGACGATGATCATGGACGCGGCGGGGCGCACCGCGCCGAACAGTTCCTTGTGGGCCCGGCCGACCTCGTCCACGTCGCGGGCGTGTGTGACGTACATCCGGGTGCGGACCACGTCCCCGGCGCCGAGCCCGAGCTCCTTGAGCGCGTCGACGGCGACACCGAAGGCGGTGACGGCCTGTTCGTACGGGCCGCCCTCCGCGATCCGGCCGCCGGTCACCGAGGTGCAGCCGGAGACCAGGACGAGGCCGTTGGGCAGCTCCACCGCGCGGGAGTAGCCGATGGACTCCTCCCACGGCCCGCCGGACGAGATACGGCGTACGCCGTCGCCCGTGGCGCCGTCGCTCATGCCGCCGCCACCGTTTCGAGCGCCTCTTCCAGGGTGAACGCCCTGGCGTAGAGCGCCTTGCCGACGATCGCGCCCTCCACGCCCGAGGGGACGAGCGAGGAGATGGCCCGCAGGTCGTCGAGCGAGGAGACACCGCCGGATGCGACGACCGGCTTGTCGGTGGCCGCGCAGACGTTCTTCAGGAGCTCCAGGTTGGGGCCCTGGAGGGTGCCGTCCTTGGCGATGTCGGTGACGACGTAGCGGGCGCAGCCCTCGGAGTCGAGGCGGGCGAGCGTCTCGTAGAGGTCGCCGCCGTCCCGGGTCCAGCCGCGGCCGCGCAGGGTCGTGCCGCGTACGTCGAGGCCGACCGCGATCTGGTCGCCGTGCTCGGCGATGATCTTCGCGACCCACTCGGGGGTCTCCAGGGCCGCGGTGCCGAGGTTGACCCGGGTGCAGCCGGTGGCGAGCGCGGCGGCCAGTGAGGCGTCGTCGCGGATGCCGCCGGAGAGTTCGACCTTGATGTCCATCGCCGAGGTGACCTCGGAGATCAGCTTCCGGTTGTCGCCGGTGCCGAAGGCCGCGTCGAGATCGACCAGATGCAGCCATTCCGCACCCGCCCGCTGCCAGGCGAGTGCGGCTTCCAGCGGGGAGCCGTAGGAGGTCTCGGAGCCGGACTCACCGTGGACGAGGCGGACCGCCTGGCCGTCCCGGACGTCGACGGCGGGGAGGAGTTCGAGCTTCTTCTGCAAGGCGGACATCAGAGGGTTCCGATCCAGTTGGTCAGCAGCTGGGCGCCGGCGTCGCCGGACTTCTCGGGGTGGAACTGGGTGGCCGTCAGGGCGCCGTTCTCGACGGCCGCCACGAAGCGTTCGCCGTGGGTGGCCCAAGTGACGCGCGGGGCGCGGATGTTGGCGTTGGTGACTTCGAGCGACCAGTCGTGCGCCGCGTAGGAGTGCACGAAGTAGAAGCGCGCTCCGGCGTCGAGCCCGGCGAAGAGCTCGGTGTCCGCCGGGGCCTCCACGGTGTTCCACCCCATGTGCGGGACGACGTCGGCCTTGAGCGGGCCGACCGTGCCGGGCCACTCGTCGAGGCCCTCGGTCTCCACGCCGTGCTCGATGCCGCGCTCGAAGAGGATCTGCATCCCGACGCAGATCCCCATGACGGGCCGGCCACCGGCCAGGCGGCGGCCGACGATCCAGTCGCCGCGCGCCTCCTTCAGCCCCTTCATACAGGCGGAGAAGGCGCCGACGCCCGGGACGAGCAGCCCTTCGGCGTTCATGGCGCGGTCGAAGTCACGGGTGATCTCGACCTCCGCGCCGGCGTGCGCGAGGGCGCGCTCGGCGGAACGGACGTTGCCGAAGCCGTAGTCGAAGACCACGGCCTTCTTCCGGGCGGTCATGTCCAGATCCCCTGGATGCGCATCACACCCGCCGCCAGGCACATCACGGCCCCGATGGAGAGCAGCACGATGAGGCCCGCGGGCATCTTCTGCTTGACGAAGGAGTAGACACCGCCGGCCAGGAAGAGGCCGACGACGATGAGGATGGTGTTGAGGCCAGTCATGCTTACAGGGCGCCCTTGGTCGAAGGAAGAATGCCCGCTGCGCGCGGGTCGTGCTCGGACGCGTAACGCAGCGCGCGGGCCAGGGCCTTGAACTGGCACTCCACGATGTGGTGGGCGTTGCGCCCGTACGGTACGTGGACGTGCAGCGCGATCTGCGCCTGCGCGACGAAGGACTCCAGGATGTGCCGGGTCATCGTCGTGTCGTAGCTGCCGATCATCGGCGCCATGTTCTCCGGCTCGGTGTGCACCAGGTAGGGGCGGCCCGAGAGGTCGACGGTGACCTGGGCGAGCGATTCGTCCAGCGGCACCGTGCAGTTGCCGAACCGGTAGATGCCCACCTTGTCGCCGAGCGCCTGCTTGAAGGCGGCGCCGATCGCGAGGGCGGTGTCCTCGATGGTGTGGTGCGAGTCGATGTGCAGGTCGCCGTCGGTCTTGACGGTGAGGTCGAAGAGGCCGTGACGGCCCAGCTGGTCGAGCATGTGGTCGTAGAAGCCGACGCCTGTCGACACATCGACCTTGCCCGTGCCGTCGAGATCGATCTCGACCACGACCGAGGTCTCCTTGGTGGTGCGTTCCACCCGTCCGATGCGGCCCACGCGAGTCATGCGGTGATCTCCTTGTGCAGTGCGCGTGCCGCTTCGAGGAACGCGTCGTTCTCGGCCGGAGTGCCCACGGAGACCCGCAGCCATCCGGGGACCCCGTTGTCCCTGACCAGGACCCCGTGGCCGAGGATCGCCCGCCAGGCGGCCGGGGCGTCCTGGAAGCGGCCGAACTGGATGAAGTTGGCGTCGGACTCCGTCACGTCGTATCCGATGGAGCGCAGCTCGCCGACGAGCCTGTCGCGCTCGGCCTTCAGCTGCTCGACGTACCGCAACAGGGTATCCGTGTGCTCCAGGGCGGCGAGCGCGGTGGCCTGGGTGACGGAGGACAGGTGGTACGGCAGCCGTACGAGCTGGACGGCGTCGACCACAGCCGGGTCGGCCGCGAGGTAGCCGAGGCGCAGCCCGGCCGCGCCGAACGCCTTGGACATGGTCCGGGAGAGGACCAGGTGGGGCCGGTCCTCGATCAGCGGGAGCAGCGAGGGCGCGTGGCTGAACTCGCCGTACGCCTCGTCCACCACGACCATCGAGGGGCCCGCCGCCTGCGCGGCCTCGTACAGCGCGAGGACGGTGGCGGTGTCGACGGCGGTGCCGGTGGGGTTGTTGGGCGAGGTGATGAAGACGACGTCGGGGCGGTTCTCGGCGATGGCGCGCTCGGCCGCGGCGACGTCGATGGTGAAGTCCTCGTTGCGCGGTCCGGAGATCCAGCCGGTGCCGGTGCCGCGTGCGATGAGGGCGTGCATCGAGTACGAGGGCTCGAAGCCGATCGCGGTGCGGCCGGGGCCGCCGAAGGTCTGGAGCAGCTGCTGGATGACCTCGTTCGAGCCGTTCGCCGCCCAGACGTTGACCGCATCGACCGGGTGCCCGGCCGTCCTGGTGAGGTAGCGGGCCAGCTCGGTGCGGAGCTCGGTGGCCTCGCGGTCGGGGTAGCGGTTGAGGGTGCGGGCCGCGTCGCGGACGCGCTCGGCGATCCGGTCGACCAGCTCCTCGGGCAGCGGGTACGGGTTCTCGTTGGTGTTCAGCCGTACGGGGACGTCCAGTTGGGGCGCCCCGTAGGGCGACTGGCCGCGCAGTTCCTCGCGTACGGGCAGATCGTCGATGCCGGTCATGCGGTGGGCACCTGCCATCCGAACCTCGCCTTGAGGGCGGCGCCGTGTGCGGGCAGGTCCTCGGCCTCGGCGAGCGCCACCACGTGGTGGGTGACATCGGCGAGCGCGTCCCGGGTGTAGTCGACGATGTGGATGCCGCGCAGGAACGACTGGACCGAGAGGCCGGACGAGTGGCAGGCGCAGCCGCCGGTGGGCAGGACGTGGTTGGAGCCCGCGCAGTAGTCACCGAGGGAGACCGGGGCCCAGGGGCCGACGAAGACGGCTCCGGCGTTGCGGACCCGGGCGGCGACGGCGGCTGCGTCGGCGGTCTGGATCTCCAGGTGCTCGGCTCCGTACGCGTCCACGACCTTCAGGCCGTCGTCCACCGAGTCGACCAGGACGATCGCGGACTGCTTGCCCTCCAGGGCAGGGACGATCCGGTCGGTGACGTGTTTGGTGGCCGCGACCTGCGGGGCCAGCTCCTTCTCGACCGCGTCGGCGAGCTCGGCCGAGTCGGTGACGAGGACGGCGGCGGCCATCGGGTCGTGCTCGGCCTGGCTGATCAGGTCGGCGGCGACATGGGCGGGGTCGGCGGTGGCGTCGGCGAGTACGGCGATCTCGGTCGGGCCCGCCTCGGCGTCGATGCCGATCCGGCCGGTGAAGTACCGCTTGGCCGCGGCGACCCAGATGTTTCCGGGGCCCGTGACCATGTTGGCCGGGGGGCAGGACTCGGTGCCGTACGCGAACATCGCGACGGCGGTGGCGCCACCGGCCGCGTACACCTCGTCGATGCCGAGCAGCGCGCAGGCGGCCAGGATCGTCGGGTGGGGCAGACCGCCGAACTCCTTCTGCGCCGGGGAGGCGAGGGCGATCGACTCGACGCCTGCCTCCTGCGCGGGCACCACGTTCATGACCACGGACGAGGGGTAGACGGAGCGTCCGCCCGGCGCGTACAGCCCGACACGCTCGACCGGTACCCACTTCTCGGTCACCTTGCCGCCGGGGACGACCTGCGTGGTGTGCTCGGCGCGCCGCTGGGCCCGGTGGACCAGCCTGGCGCGCCTGACCGACTCCTCCAGGGCCGCCCGGACCGCCGGGTCGAGCCGGTCCAGGGCATCGGCCAGGGCCTCGGCGGGCACCCGCACCCGGTCCAGCCGCACCCCGTCGAACTTCTCCGCGTACTCGATCAGCGCCGCGTCGCCACGATGGTGCACGTCCTCGCAGATCGGCCGCACCTTTTCCAGGGCGGCCTGTACATCGAAGTCGGCACGGGGCAGCAGGTCGCGCAGGTCGCCGCCCTCGGGGAGGGCGTCGCCGCGCAGATCGATTCGGGAGATCATGCCCCCAATTCTCTCAGACCGGCCGCGGCCTCCGGTCGCCCGTATCAGTGGCTGATACACAACTGGCCCCCTCGCGGTGACCGCTAGCGTTCACTCCATCACTCGTGGGCAGGGAGGGGCGGCAGTGACAGAGGCGCAGCACGACGAGCATGCGCCCGACTGGCTGACCGGCGCCGAGCTGGGCATGTGGGAGGCCTTCCGCAACGGCAGTACGTACGATCTGCGCACCCGCAACCCGGTCATGGACAACCCGCTCTCGGCACGGACCTGGGGCCCGGAGCGCACGGTCCGGGCGCGTGTGGTGGCCCTGCTGCTGCTCAGTGGTCCGCCCGCGCTGGCCGGGCGCGTCTCCTCGCTCAAACTGACCGGGGTGCAGATCACCGGCGCGCTGGATCTCGCGGGCGGCACGGTCACTCCGTACGTGGAGTTGACCGGCTGCCGGTTCGAGGACGAGGTGCTGCTTCCCGAGTGCCGGGTCACCACGGTCCGGATGGTCGGCTGCGCGATGCCGCGTCTGGAGGCGGCCCGGCTGCACAGTGAGGGCGATCTGCATCTGCCGCGCTGCCGGGTGGCGGGCGGCATCCGGCTGACCGACGCACAGATCGGCACGGATCTGCTGATCAACATGATCGTGGTGCACCCGGACCGCAAGGGCCGCTCGATCGCGGCGGACGGGCTGTACGTGGCGCAGGACCTGCAGGCCGAGATGATCGAGTCGCACGGCGAGGTGAGTCTGCGCTCGGCGCGGATCGGCGTTTCGCTGAGCTTCAACGGCAGTCGGCTGCTGAACCCGGACGGGCGGCGGGCGCTCAACGCCCCGCAGCTCTCCGTGGAGCGCACTCTCTATCTCTCGGCGGCGGGGGTGGCTCCGGACGGCGGGGGCACCACCCCTCCGTACGGCACGGGGCCGACTCCGCCGTACGGGACGAGACTTCAGCCGTTCGAGTGCGTCGGCGGGATACGGCTGGACGACGGGCGGTTCGGGGACGCGCTCGACCTGCGGAGTGCGAAGTTCCGTATGCACAGCGACCAGGAGCTCTCGCTGCGCCGTATCCAGACGCCCGAACTGCGCTTCCTCGGGGACCGCCCCGAGCAGGGCCGGGTGGTGCTGTCCGGCGCCAAGGTGGTCAACCTGGTCGACATGTCGACCAGCTGGCCGGGTCCCGGCGGTCTGGCGATGGGCGGTTTCAGCTACGAGAACCTCATCCCGGTCGGCCACTTCCCGCTGGAGCAGCGCCTTGAGTGGGTGACGGCGGCGACCCCGGAATACGCGCCGGAGCCGTACGAGCGGCTGGCCTCGGTGCTCCGCAACAGCGGTGAGGACGCCGACGCGCGCGAGGTGCTGCTGGCGAAGCAGCGCCGGCGCCGCGAGACGCTGCCGCTGGCCGCCAAGGTGTGGGGCTACCTCCAGGACTGGACGGTGGCGTACGGCTACCGGCCGGGGCGGGCCGCGCTCTGGATGGCGGTGCTCTGGGCGGCGGGCACGGTCGCGTTCTCGCGGTACGACCCGAAGCCGATCAGCCCGGACGGCCATCCGCAGTGGAACGCGGCGCTCTACGCACTGGACCTGCTGATCCCGGTGGTCAACCTCGGCCAGGACGGCTACTGGAAGCTGTCCGGCGGCTGGCAGTGGACGGCGGCGGCGCTGATCGTGCTCGGCTGGATCCTGGCCACGACGGTCGCGACGGGGGCGACGCGGCTGCTGCGCCGCAGCTGAGGGGGCGGGCCTGGCGGGCGGCGGGGCGGGCCTGGCGGGCGGAGCGCGCGTCGGGCGGACAGGGCGCGCGGACGGCAGGGCGGGCGCCTGGCGGAGCTGACGGGGCTGGCGGAGCTGACGGGACGGACGGGGCGGCCGTGGCCGAAGAGCCCGGCGGGGCGGACGCGGCTGCCGGGACGTGTGCGGACCGCCGCTTTGCCGCCGCTGCTCTTTACCTCTCCTTGACCACTCCGCGTACAACCATCAGCCCGATACGAAAGCTTCACGTCCTCCCCCTGGCGCCGTCCTCACCTGCGGTTTTCAATGGTCCGCACCATGTCCCTCATCACGGCCCTGCCCTCCCTCCGCGCCATTCCCCTGCGTTCGCTGCGCTCCCTGACCGGCACGGCGCGCCGTCTGCCGCCCCGGCCCGCCGCAGTGCCGGACGGGCCCCACGACGAAGAGGTGCTGCTGGACGTCCCCGACGCCCGGCTGGCGCCCGTGCTCGTCGCGGCGGCCGACGGGGACCACGGACCGGCGGCGGCCCTGCTGGCCGCCACCCGTACGACGGCCGGATGGGAGGACCGCGACCGCTACCTCACCCGGCTCGCCGCCTTCGCACTCGGCAGGGACGCCTGGCTCTCCGGCTGGCTCGCCGCCTCGCCGCGCGACCCCGACGCCCTGCTCCTCGCCGCCGCCCTCGCGGTCCTCAGGGCCTGGGGCTCCCCCGCCCGCGCCGAACTGCTGAGGGAGGTCGGCCCGCTGATCGACGCGGCGGCCGCCGGTGACCCCAGGGACCCGGTGCCGTGGCGCCTCGCGCTGGACCACGCCCGCGGTGTGCACGCCGGGCACACCACGTTCGAGACCCTCTGGGAACAGGCGCTGCGCCGCTCCCCCTGGCACTACGGCTGCCATGTGGCCGCGCTGCGCTATCTGTCCGCACAGTGGCACGGCTCGCACCGCGAGTGCTTCGACTTCGCGGAGCAGGCGGCCGACGAGGCACCGCCCGGAGCACTGGTGCGGGCCCTGCCGGTACGAGCGGCCTTCGCCTTCATCGCCGGGGGCGGGCGCCCCGATGCGGCCCCCGGGCGTATCGACGCGGCGGCGGACCGCGCCATCGCCCTGTCCGCCGGTCACGGGCCGGGCGAGCCGCTGCTGGCGGAGATCAGGAACGTGCTCGTGTACGTGCTGGCCCACCGGGAGAGGTGGGCCGACGCGCTGGAGCAGTTCCGGCTGATCGGCCCGGATGTGACCTCGTTCCCGTGGGCCCGGCTGAGTGACGATCCGCTGGGCCGGTTCCTCGAACTGCGCGGCGCCGTACGCGTACTGGCAGCCCCCGACGGCGGGCGGCGCGACAGAACGGGGCGCGCCCGCGGCCGCGGCCATTACGCTTGACCGCTGTGACCACCGCGCGCCTCCCTCTCTTCCCGCTGAACTCGGTGCTGTTCCCGGGCCTCGTGCTGCCTCTGAACATCTTCGAGGAGCGTTATCGCGCCATGATGCGCGACCTGCTGAAGGTGGACGACGAGGCCGAGCCCCGGCGCTTCGCCGTCGTCGCCATCCGCGACGGTTCGGAAGTGGCGCCGACGCTGCCGGGGCTGCCCGGCGGCGCCGCGCTGCCCGAGCCGGGCCCGGCCGCCGGTTTCGGCGACGACCCGGCCACCGCCCTGCACTCCATCGGCTGCATCGCGGACGCGGCGACGATCCGGGAGCGGGACAACGGCAGTTTCGAGGTGCTCGCCACCGGCACGGCGCGGGTGCGGATCGGTGCGCTGGACGCGACAGGCCCGTACCTCACCGCCGAGGTCGAGGAGCTGCCCGAGGAGGCGGGGGACGACGCGGGCGCCCTCGCCGAGGGTGTGCTGCGCGCCTTCCGCTCGTATCAGAAGCGGCTGGCCGGGGCGCGGGAACGCTCGCTCACCACCGGTGCCGAGCTGCCCGATGAGCCCTCCGTGGTCTCGTACCTGGTCGCGGCGGCGGCCGTGCTCGACGTACCGGCCAAGCAGCGGCTGCTCGAAGCGCCGGACATCGCGGCCCGGCTGCGCGAGGAGCTGAAGCTGCTGCGCTCGGAGACCGCGGTGATCCGGCATCTGCCGTCGCTGCCCGCGACGGATCTGACCCGGGCCCCCACCCACCTCAACTGACCCTGCGGCCGGCTGCCCGGCCCCGACCGGACCCGAGGAGCGCCCGCGTGGCGAAGAAGGCGAAGAAGCAGCAGTCGGGCGGCACTCCCGCCACGGCGGCCCTGGCCGCAGCCGGGACGGCGTACACGCTGCACACCTACGCACACGACCCGGCGGCCGCCTCCTACGGCGGGGAGGCCGCCGAGGCGCTCGGTGTCACCCCCGACCGGGTCTTCAAGACGCTGGTGGCCGATGTGGACGGCGAACTCACGGTGGCCGTCGTCCCGGTCGCGGGCACTCTGGATCTCAAGGCCCTGGCCGCGGCGGTGGGCGGCAAGCGCGCCACGATGGCGGACCCGGCGGCGGCCGAACGCACCACGGGGTACGTCCTGGGCGGTATCTCCCCACTGGGCCAGCGCAAACGCCTGCGCACGGTGCTGGACGCGTCGGCCTCGGCGCACGGCACGATCTGTGTGTCGGCCGGGCGCAGAGGGCTGGAGGTCGAGCTGTCCCCGGCCGATCTGACGGCGCTCACCGGGGCGCTGCTGGCCACGGTGGGACGGGCCCAGTAGATCGCGGAAGCTTTCGGGGCCGCTCCGGCAGGAGGCCCACGACGTGACGGCCCCGGACCGTCGGGGCGGCTGCTACGGCTTCTGGTCCGGCCACTCCGGAGCGTCCCCGTACGCCTGCGGGAACGGCGGAGCGGGCAGGGGCTGCGGAGCCCACACCGGCTCGGGGTCCCGGGGCCCGAACACCGCGGTCACCCCCAGATGCACGATCATCGCCGCCACCGGCCACGCGAGCAGCGCGCCCTTGGCGGCCAGTTTCAGCGGTGCGTCGAAGGTGACGCCCTTGCCCGCGTGCTTGGCCGCCGCGACCACGTCCTGCGACGGGCCGAGCCAGATCCCGACCCGCCAGGCCAGCAGCGAACCGAGCAGCCCGCCGACCGCGAGGGCGAGGACCAGCGGTACACCGCCGCGCTTGCGGAAGAGGAAGACCGCGGCGGCGCTCACCACGCCGAAAGCAAGCCCGAGCAGCGCGAACGTACCGTCCCCGCCGATCGCCTGCTCGCCCTCGGAGTCCTTGAGGTAGACCGCCTTGCCGTCGGAGATCAGCGGAACACGCGGCGCGAGCCACATCCAGAGCACGCCCAGCAGGACGCCCGCCACCGCCACCAGGAGCGCGACGACGGCCGCCTGCACCAGCTCGGTGCGGAGTCCCGGCCCCGGGGGGGGGGGCGGCCCCCCGCGGGCCCCCCCCCGGGCGCGGGGCGTCGCCGACCGCAGCGACCACGGGCGGGG
>NZ_JBHYWP010000032.1:0-10395 GCF_042751845.1 Streptomyces sp. NPDC059398
ATGACCAAGAAGGACATCGTCCGCTGCCTGAAACGGTTCGTCGCCCGCGAGGTCTACCGACACCTGCCCCACCCCCAGATCACCACCGAACAGCTCACCCAAGCTGCTTGACGATCTATAGGAGCTTCCACGAAGATCCACCTCGCCGCCGACGACCGCTGCCGCCCACTGGCCTTGCACCTCACCGCCGGACAGGCCGGTGACGCGCCCGCCTTCACCGACGTCATGGCCCGCCTGCGCGTTCCTCGTCGGCGAGGACGGCCCCGCACCAGGTCGGACCTGGTCCTGGCCGACAAGGCGTACTCCTCCCGCGCGATCCGCGAGCACCTGCGCAAGCGCGGCATCCGGGCAGTGATCCCCGCCACCGTCTGTCTGGCCGGACGCTACATCGCCGGTACCTTCCCCTGGTCTGCCCGATCCTTCATCCTCAGACGTGACTGTGGACGTTGATGACACTTCCGTCGGGTGCCTGAACAAAAAAACGTCGGATTCCCCATGGTTCCGTGGTCAAGGGATAGACCACCTGGTACGCCTGGCGCTCGGCTGCGGCGTACGCGGCGTCAACGTCCTCGACTTCGACCGCCAGTGTCGAATAGGCGGTGTGCGGGTCCCATGAATCTGCGGCAGGGGAGACCACGGTCATCTGTGCCGTCGGGTTACCGGGCGAGGCCAACATCAAGAAGCCGGGCTCGTCCATGCGCACGTCCATGCCCAGGAAATCGCTGTAGAAGCTTCGGCTCTCTTCGATGTCCTGGGTGACGACGTTGGGCATGATGCGACGGATCGTCATACTCGCACTGTAGCGGAGGACGCTCCCACAGCTTGATCCGAACGAGAGGCTCCAGTTCCGCCGCGACGGCAGAAGCCCGCACTGGTCCACGCCCGCTGCCGTGATCGCACCCGTCCTGGAACTGCCGGCGGTTACCGATCGCACGGCTGTGATCGCGGAAGCCTCCACCCGACTTCTGCTCGACCTGCTCGGCTGGCGAGGCTCCGTCGTCCACAGCAACGCACACCCCGTCCGCGACGGCCGCTCGGAGAGAGTCGTCGACCTGGCGAGGGCGGTCAGCGCCGACTCGTACCTGTGCGGAACCGGTGGGGCTCGCTACCTACGCACTCGCTGAACGTCGAGTAGAAGGCGGAGCTGGGAACACCGGCGGGGGAATGTGCGGTCAAGCCCTCAACTCGCCGTCCCGCAGCGCGGAGACGAACGACGACCAGCGGTCCGCGGCGAAGGCGAGCGCAGGACCGTCCGGGTTCTTGCTGTCACGGACCGGTACGACTGCGCCACAGCCGTCGGCAACCTCAAGGCAATCGCCTCCCGTCGAATTGCTGAAACTGCTCTTACGCCACCTGATGACGCTCAGATCGAGGGGTCGCACGGCACTTCCTCCTAGACGCGCAGAGGGTCAAGCCCTCAACGCTCCGTCCCGCAGCGCGGAGACGAACGACGACCAGCGGTCCGCGGCGAAGGCGAGCACAGGGCCGTTCGGGTTCTTGCTGTCACGGACCGGTACGACTGCATCACAGCCGTCGGCAACCTCAACACACTCGCCGCCATCCTGATTGCTGTAGCTGCTCCTACGCCATGCGGCGGCGCTCAGCTCGATGGATCGCACGGCAGTTCCTCCAACATGCGCAGGATGAGTTTCCGCGACTCGGCTGGTGTCAGGGCCAGGTCACGAACGGAATCGTACCTGAGCTGCAAGTTCTCAACAGTGCTGATTTCTTCGATGAGTTCGCCACCCAGCCCGTTCTCGACGTACGCAACCGTACGCCCCTCCGGCAGCCGGAGAAATATCAAGGTCACGTTCGCCAGACCGTGCAGCCCGGCACTCATCGGCAGTACCTGGAGCGCCACTTTAGGGCGCTCGGCCATCTCGGCCAGGTGCTCCAGCTGCTCCCTCCATGCCTTCACATCGCGGCAGGGTGTGCGCAGCACCGCCTCGGAGAGAATGGCGCGGAAGGGAGGTGCAGCTGCACCCTCCAGGAGATCCTGTCGCCCCATTCGGGCCGCCACCTGCTGTTCCAGTTCGCTGCCCTCGGAGCCGCCGCTCTCCAGAAGCTCGATGGCGTACCCCGGGGTCTGCAGAAGTCCCGGCACTACGCCTGGCGCGAAGTGCCACAGGCTGGTCGCGTCCGACTCCAGGGACATGTACTGCCGGTACCGCTCACGGAACTGCGTACGGTCCCCCGAAGCCAGCTCCCAGGACCAGCAACAGCCCCTGCGTACCGTAGTAATGGTCCAATGCCTGGACGACTTCGGGCCCGCCCAGCGTCTCGCCCTTCTCCATCTTCCCGAACAGCGAGTAGTCCCAGCCGAGCCGTTCGCCCAGCTGCCGCAGATTGACGCCCCGCTCGGCGCGCAGTTTCCGTAACTCCTCCGCGAACCGCTGACGCGGCTCCTTGCTGCGGCTCGTGACAAGGCGTCGCTGTGGCATGGCGCTCCTTCCGGGGCGCCCTTCCCACCCGGACGGTTTCCACCGTAACGCCCCCACTACGCACCGTAATTCATCGAAGGCGGGCCCGTCAGCGGAACCGGCGCCGGCTCACGCGCCGGGGTGACGTCAGCCGGGAAGGCGGACCACCAAGGCGACGAGTACGAGCACGGCCACCCCCATGCACGCGGACCCGGCGACCGTCGCCAGCGCGCGCAGCCGGGGCCGGTCGCGCCACCAGGTGCGTACCGGGGCCGTGTCGCACGCCCACACCAGGCACAGCAGGGCCGCCAGCACGGCGCCCAGTGCGCACACCCCGTTCCAGCCGGCGTGCGCGTGGACCACGCCGACCAGGGCCGAGCCGATCGCGCCGCCCGCGAAGTAGCAGGTCATGTACGCGGAGGTGATACGGCCACGGGAATCGGGCCGCAGGGCGTAGATCAGTGACTGGTTGGTGATGTGTACGCCCTGGTGCGCCAGGTCGAGCAGGACGATCCCGGCGATCAGCGCGGCCAGGCTGTGCGCCCCCAGCGCGAGCACGCCCCAGGAGACGAGCAGCAGCAGGGCGCTCGCCACCGTGGTCAGGCCGGTCCGGCCGCGGTCGGCCAGCCGGCCGGCCAGCTGGGCGGCGATCGCCCCCGCGGCGCCGGCCAGGCCGAGCAGCCCGATCTCGGCGTCCGGCCAGCCGTAGCCGGGCCCGGAGAGCAGGAAGGCGAGGGAGGTCCACAGCGCGCTGAAGCAGGCGAAGGCCAGCAGGCCGATCAACGCCCTTACCCGCAGCACCGGTTCCTCCACCAGCAGCCGGGCGGTGGAACGCAGCAGCCGCGGGTAGGTGAGCCCGGCGGATCCGCGGTAGCGCGGGAGCGCCCGGTGGAGGGCGGCGGTCAGGAGGAGCATCGCGACGGCTGCGGCCCAGTACACCGTGCGCCAGCCGCCGACCGTGGCCAGCGCCCCGGACGCGGTGCGGGCGAGCAGCATGCCGAGTACCAGCCCGCTCATCACCGTACCGACGGCCCGGCCGCGCTGTCCGGGGGCGGCCAGATCGGCGGCGAACGGCACCAGGACCTGCGCCGTCACCGACAGCAGCCCGGTGAGCGCGGTACCGGCCAGGAGCATCCCGGTGTTCGGGGCGGTCGCGGTCAGCGCCAGCGAGCACGCCGTGGCCAGGGTCAGCCCGCAGATCAGACGGCGGCGCTCCAGCAGATCGCCCAGCGGCAGCAGCAGGACGAGACCGACCGCGTAGCCGATCTGAGCGACTGTCACCACGAGCGAGGCGCCGGTGGACGACAGCCGCAGTTCGCGGGCGATGGTGTCGAGGAGCGGCTGGGCGTAGTAGTTGCTCGCCACACAGAGGCCCACGGCGACGGACATCAGCAGCAGCGTGCCGCGTCCCGCACCCGCGGAGGCGTCCGGGGGCGGACGGAGCTCCGGGGTGCCTGGCGGGGAGAGCGGTGGCGGGGTCGGGGAGGAAGCCATGTCCGTTTCCTTCCGGGAGTGCTCGTACGCGGGCCCTCGCGGAGCACCTGCGGAGCGGGGCGGTTCCGGCTCCCGTTCAGCCTGGCCGGGCAGCCAGGATGAGTCCAACAGATGGTTGCCATCACAGCGATCGCGAATCACGATGGATCCATGGAACTGCGCCAGCTCGCCTACGCGATCGCGGTCGCCGAGACCGGGAGTTTCACCCGCGCCGCACACCGCTGCTTCGTGGTGCAGTCGGCGCTCAGCCACCAGATCGCCCGCCTTGAGGACGAGTTGGGCACCCGCCTCTTCGAACGCACCAGCCGCCGGGTGCGGATCACCCCCGCGGGCGAGGCGTTCCTCGGACCGGCCAGGGAGGCCCTGGCCGCCGTCGAGCGGGCTCGCGGTGAGGTGCTCGCGTGCGGCGGCGAGGTGCGCGGGCGGCTGAGTATCGGCACCATCACACCGCTGGCCGCCGTGGACCTGCCCGATCTGCTCGCCGCCTACCGGGACCGGTATCCGGCGGTACGGGTCACGCTCCGCGCCCGTCTGGTCAGGGACCTGGTGCGGGAGGTGCGCGAGCACACCTGCGACATCGCCTTCGTCGACGGCGGGCCGCAGAGCCTGGCCGGGCTCGCGGTGCGGGTCCTCGCGTACGAGGAGCTGGTCGCCATCGTCCCGCACGGGCACCGACTGGCCGGGGCGCCCCGGACCACCGCGGCCGGGCTGGCGGACGGGCCCATGGTCGACATGCCGCCGGGGTCGGGCATCCGCCGCCACAATGACACCGCGTTCGCCGCGGCCGGCGCCCCGCGTACGGTCGCCTTCGAGGCGGACACCATGGGCCTGCTGGAACAGCTGGTGGCGCGCGGCCTCGGCACCGGGCTGGTCTCCGCGCCCACGGCCGCCCGGATGGCCGGGGTGAGCACGGTGGCCGTCAGCGATGTGCCGCCCCGGGCGGTCCAGGCCGTCTGGCTCGACTCCGGGGCGTCACCTGCGGCGCGCGCCTTCCTCCAGCTGCTGCGGGAACGGACACCGGACGCGCCGGTACCAGAGTGAGCGGGCGGGCGAGCGGGGCAGGGCCACCCGCGCCCACCGCGCCTCCCCCGGCGCCCTCTCCGTAGGTGCCAGGCGCCGTCGTCCTCAGTACAGCTCAGCGCCCTCTCAGTACATGCTCAGCAGCTGCTCCACGCTCAGCTCGGGGGTCGGCGCGCCGTCCGGCAGGGCGAGTTCGAACCAGACCGTCTTCCCGCGCGGGGTCCGCCGCGAACCCCAGGCCGCGCTCAGCATCCCGACCAGCTGGAGCCCACGGCCGCCCTCGTCCGTGTCACGGGCGCGGCGGCGGCGGGGCTGGACCAGGCCCGCGTCCCAGACCTCGCAGACCAGGGTCCGGTCCAGCAGCAGCCGGAGCCTGATCTCGCCCTCGCCGTACCGCAGGGCGTTGGTGACGAGTTCGCTGACCAGGAGTTCGGTCGTATCGGTCAGATCGTCCAGGCCCCAGGCGGCCAGCTGTTCCCGGGCCAGCTCGCGGGCCCGGCCCACCGAGCGCGGTTCACGCGGCAGCTGCCAGTCGCCCACCGCGTCGGACGGCAGCCCCTGGATACGGGCCATCAGCAGGGCGATGTCGTCCTCGCCGTGCTGGGTGTCCAGCGTGCTGAGCACATGGTCGCA
The DNA here is from genome assembly GCF_042751845.1 of Streptomyces sp. NPDC059398. NCBI lineage: Bacteria > Bacillati > Actinomycetota > Actinomycetes > Kitasatosporales > Streptomycetaceae > Streptomyces > Streptomyces sp. NPDC059398. The sequence goes on from NZ_JBHYWP010000032.1 coordinate 5,568, forward strand.
GACGTCTTCGAGCGGGCGCTCCGAGTGGGTGAGGGCGTCCCGGAAGGCGCTCAGCCCCTCGTCCAGCGGGTGTTCGCGGGACTCGACGAGACCGTCGGTGTAGAGCGCGAGGAGCGCGCCCTCGGGGATCTCGACCTCGACCTCCTCGAACGGTTCGCCGCCGACGCCCAGCGGCATGCCGGGCGGTACGTCGAGCAGCAGCGCCGGTTCGCCCGGTTCGACCAGGACGGGCGGCAGATGTCCGGCGTTGGCGAAGGTGCAGCGCCGGGTGACCGGGTCGTACACCGCGTAGACGGCGGTCGCGAGATAGACCTCGGAGAGGTCGGCCTCACGGGTCTTGTGCGCGGCGCGCGACGCCTGCTGGGCGCCGCTGGGAGTGCCGAGACCGCGGGCGATCTCGTCCAGCGCTTCGAGGACTTCGGCGGGCTCCAGGTCGAGCAGGGCCAGCGTCCTTACGGCGGTGCGCAGTTCACCCATGGCGACGGCGGCCCGCAGCCCGTGTCCCATGACGTCGCCGACGACCAGGGCCGTACGGTGTCCGGGCAACTCGATGACGTCGAACCAGTCGCCGCCGACCTCGCTCGCCGTGTTGCCCGGCAGATAGCGGCAGGCGATGTCGAGCCCGGCCGCCTCGGGGTCGCCGGGCGGCAGCAGGGAGCGCTGGAGTATCAGGGCCCGCTCGTGCTCGCGCCGGTAGAGCCGGGCGTTGTCCATACAGACCGCGGCGCGCGCGGCCAGTTCCACGGCCAGCGAACGGTCCCGCTCCCCGAACGGCTCGCTGCCCTTCGTACGGGAGAACTGCACCAGGCCGACCACCGTGTCGTGGGCGACCATCGGCACGGCCAGGGTGGACTGCACATGGCTGCCGGGCGAGCCGGGCACCGAACGGACCTTGCCGGTGCGCAGGGCGCTCGCACACGGCGAGTGGAAGGCGTAGCGGTGGACGGCGCCGAGTGTCGGCCCGTCGTCCGAGCCCTTCAGCAGGACGTCGGAGACCGCGCTGGCGTAGGCGACCCGGCGCAGCTCGGCGCTTCCGTCGGCGCTGCCCTTCGGGGCCTCGTCACCGGCCAGCAGCCCCTGGTAGAGGTCGACCGACGCCAGGTCGCAGAAGCCGGGTACGGAGACGTCGAGGAGCTCACGCGCGGTGGTCTCCAGGTCGAGCGAGTTCCCTATGCGGGCGCCCGCCTCGTTGAGCAGGGCGAGGTTGCGCCGGGCATTGGCGGCCTCGCGGGCCGCGACATGACGGCGTGTGACATCGGTGCCGAGTCCGGCGACCCCGATGGGGACGCCCGCCCCGCCGTGTACGCGGTAGAGGTTGACCGACCAGTGCCGGCGCTCGGACGAGCCCGGCGGCGAACCGATCAGCTGGAGGTCGGTGACGGGGCGTCCGGTCTCCAGGACCCGCTTCAGCGCCGCGGTCATCCGGTCGGCCTCGGCGCGGGCGAGATAGTCGTGGACCGTACGGCCGCGGTGCTCCGCCACCTCGTCCCCGAAGAGCTCAGCGAACCGCTTGTTGACCCGGCGCACGGTGAGGTCGGGACCGAACAGGAGGAAGCCGAAGGGAGATTGGCCGAATATGGCCTGCGAGGAAGCGAGGTCGGACTCGATGCGCCGCAACACCCTGACATCGACGACGATGCAGACGGCTCCGCGTCCGCCGTCCGCCGACTCCGTGGGCATCACATACAGCTCGGCGAGCCCCTGGGTCTCCGGCCGGTCCGGCATCCGGAAGGGGACGAGACCGGTCCACTCCTTGCCGTCGAGGATCTCGCCGACCCTGCCGTGGCCTCTGCCGCGGACCTCCGGGGGCAGGAAGACCTCGACCGGGTCCACGCCCACGGCGTCCCGGGCGTCCACTCCGAACAGCTCTTCGGCCCGCTTGCTCCACTGCTCCACCAGTCCGTCGGCCCCGATCGAGAACGACGCAACCCTGATGTAGTCATAGATCGAACCGGGCGGACTGCTCTGCCATACGACATCGCCCGTCGCACCGGATATATCGCTCACGCGACCGTCCCCTCCAGCTCACCACGCACCGAACCGACCAAGGTGGCACCCGCAGTATTCAGCACTACGGACCGAACCGGCACGGCGTTCACTATCACAGCACGGTCTCAGTCACTTTCGGACACTCCAGCTGCGATCGAGTCCCACCCCTCTCCTAACCAGGCTGGGCCAGCTCGAACCACACGGTCTTGCCCGATCTGCCGCGCGCCGTCCCCCAACGCTGCGCCGAGCAGGCCACAAGCTGCAACCCCCGGCCGCCCTCGTCATCGGGGCCGGCCGTCCGCTCGGCGGGCGGATCCGGATGCGGATCGGAAACCTCCACCCGGAGCGTGGCTTGATCCAGTCGCGCGACCCGGACGCCGATGGGACCGGACGCATGCCGCATGGAGTTGGTCACCAGCTCACTGACCAGCAGCGCGGCGACGTCACCGAACTCACCGTCCAGCTCCCAGCCGCGCAGCGCGTCCCGGACAGCACGGCGGGCGACGCGTACGGCATCCGGCTTGGCGGGGAAGGACCACTCGGCGCATTCGCCTTCGGTGCCGATCAAGCCGATCACTTCCCCGGGCCGACCATGGACATGCGCTCTGACAGTTCGGCGGCTCCGGCAGTTCTGACAGCCCTGACAGCTCTGGCAGCTCTGACAGCTCTCGCAAAAAGCCGCTAACCAGCACATACCCTGTATCGGGCTCAGATATCGGCCATACCGCGCCAGATGACATACAGGGGCACGAACGGCCCACATGAAAGCCCGGACCGGTGCCCAGCAGGCCGGAATCAGCCGTGCGGCAGGCCGGATCATCCATGCGGCAGGCCGGAATCAGCGCCCACAGCCCGGTTCAGCCGTCCAGCAGGTCCGGCTCAGCCGTGCAGCCCGGCTCTCAGCCGGCGTGCCGCTTCGGCCACGGCGGGGCGGTCCTGGTCGAGCCAGTCCACGGTGTCGATCTCGTCCGGGCCGAGCCAGCGCAGCGCGTCGTGGTCCTCCAGCGGACGGACCTCACCCGAGACCAGCCGCGCGGTCCATACCTGCAGCACCAGCCCCCGGCCGAGCGGCCACGCGCCGGGGATGCGCTCCAGCGGTTCCGTCTCTACGCCCAGTTCTTCGCGCAGCTCACGCACCAGCGCCTGCTCGGCGCGCTCCCCCGGCTCGACCTTCCCGCCGGGCAGCTCCCAGCGCCCCGCCAGCTCGGGCGGCGCGCTGCGGCGCGCGGCGAGCAGCCGCCCCCGGTCGTACAGCGCTCCACCCACCACGACACGATCAGCAGCCATGGTGCGAGCCTACCGAGGCCGTCCGGACCCTCACCGGGGCCGGGCGGGTCCCCGGTCCACGCCTGCGTCGGGCCTGCTACTGCACGCTCTGGCCGATACGTTCGATCCAGTACATCTGCCGGTGCCCGCGGGCACCGAGGGTGTCGGCGGTCTTCTGCGCCTCGTCCCGCGTCGCGTACCTTCCGACGCGATAGCGATTGCCGTTGTCGTCCTCACGTATCACCTGCCACAGGAGCATGGCGTTTGTGCTGTCCGTCATCGCGTGCCCCCGTCGTACGCCGGCGTGCAGGCCATTTCTGATCCCCAGGAAACCGCAGTCCGCATATGCCCGAGCCTACGCCTGACCCTTACTGACTGATTACGTGTTTTCACAAAGAGGTACGCATCAAGCCACTCTGCAATTTCCATTGAGCACGAGACGGAGCGTCAGACGGCCGCCGGGCACATCGCTCACACACTCCGGACACACACTCCGGGCATGACGAAGACGCCCTGACGCCCACCCAAAGGGGCAGATGTCAGGGCGTGTTCAGGCGGGACCCGGCCAACTCCCCTTCAGGGGCGGCCACCGGTCCTGCGGTTCACTTCACCGGCAGGTGGTACGCGACGCGGTAGCGGTCGGCCGGGACCACGATGTCCGCCGTCTCCACCGCCCGCCCCGACGCGTAGTACGTACGGGAGATGACGACCACCACATGACCGGGCACCCCCCCGAGCGCGAGCAGCTCCTCGGCCAGTCCGGGCCGGGCGCCGACCTCCTCCGTGACGTTGTCGACCACGACGTCGATCGCGGCCATCCGCTCCACGACGCCGCAGCCGCCGAGTGGACCCTCCTCGGGGAGCATCACCGGCGTGCGCCCGGTGATCGCCAGTGGCTCCCAGGAGGTGGACAGCATCATCGTTTCGCCTGAGTCGCGGTAGACGTACCGCGTGCGCATCACGCGCTCGCCCGCCTGGATGCCGAGCCGCAGCGCGATGTCGGTGCCCGCGGCCTCCTGCTCGCTGCGGGACTCCCAGGTGCCGCGCACGCTCTCGTCGGCCTGCTCCTGGCGGAACGGTGTCGCGCCCTCGGGCAGCCGGTAGCCGGAGCGGGCGATACGGCGCGGGACGAGCCGCTCCCGTACATACGTGCCGGAGCCGGAGCGGCCCTCGACCAGGCCCTCGGCCATCAGCACCTTGCGCGCTTCGAGGGCCACCGTGTCGGAGACCCCGTACTCCTGCCGGATCCGGGCCTGCGAGGGCAGTCGCGTATGCGGTGGCAGCGAGCCGTCGGTGATCTTCTGCCGAAGATCACTCGCGACACGCAGATAGGCCGGCTGCTCACCGAAAGTCACTGGCCACTCCCATGCAGGTTGACAGACCGCAACAGCGTGACAACCGTGGGTTGTTGACCGCAAGCAGGGGCCAGGGTTTCACCCGAAGTGATGAAATTGCGTCTGTTCCCGCCGGGAGTACGGCGGCCCCGCGACCGCGGATGCGGCGTGCGGCACACCCGCGCCCCCCGCCCCCCCCCCCCGCGCGCCGCGCGCGCCCCCCCGCGAGTGAGATTCCG
>NZ_JBHYWP010000032.1:10405-68644 GCF_042751845.1 Streptomyces sp. NPDC059398
AGCTTGTCCTCGTCGAGCCCCGGCGCGTCGAACGGGTTGCGCCTGCGGCGGTGGGGGGCGGGGCGCGCGGCCGCCCGGCCCCCCCACGAGGGCCGGGTCTGCGGTCGGCCCGCCCCCCGCCCCCCCGCCGGCGCGGGGGGGGGGCCCACCCCCGCCCCGCCCCCCACCCCGCGTCCGCGTCCGCGCTCAGCCGAGCAGCTTGATGACCGCGTCGGTGGTGTCCGTCTCGCCGAGGCGCGGGAAGATCCGCTCGACGGCGTTGCGGTGGGCCTCGGGGTCCATGTCGGTGACCGCGTCGGTGGCGACGGTCACGTGGTATCCGTGCTCCTGCGCCGACCGGGCCGTCGACTCGACGCCGATGGCCGTGGCGATCCCGCCGAGCACGACCTGGGTGACACCGAGACGGCGCAGCCGCATGTCGAGGTCGGTCCCGTAGAAGGCGCCCCAGGTCTGCTTGGTGACGACGATGTCGCTCTCCTGCTGGTTCAGCTCGGGCACCAGCTCGGCCCAGTCGGCCGGGGGCGTGCCCTGCCGGGCGGGCGTCTCGTTGCGGCCGGGCGCACCGCCCGTGACACGTACGAGGACGACCGGCAGGTCATGGGCGCGGAAGGCTTCGGCGAGGCGCGCGGCCCGCTCGATGATCTCGCCGGCGGGGTGGGCGGTCGGCAGCCCGACGATGCCCTTCTGGAGGTCGACGAGGATCAGCGCGGTCCGGGCGTCGAGGGTGGTGGCTGTCATGGCGTGGCTCACTTTCGGTTACGGGCACGGAGCGCCCGGTCGGAGACGGTCAGGGCGACGAGCCCCAGACCGAGGACAAGGGAGACGGCGGCCATCAGATGCAGCCCGCCGTCGCTCGCCCGCTGCCCGTAGGCGAGGGCGATGAGGCTGGAGGCCGTGATGGCGCCGATGTACTGGGCGGTCCGCTGGAGACCGGCGGCCGAGCCGACGGTGTCGGCGGGCGCGTACTGGTAGACGGCGGCCTGGTTGCCGGTACCGATCAGCCCCTGCGGGATGCCGAAGCAGGCCCCGGCGATGAGCAGGACGGCGACAGGGGTGGCGCCGGAGGTGAACATCAGCAGGGCGCTGCCCGCCGCGACCAGTACGGCGGCGGTGGTGAGGGGTGCCCTGATCCCCTTCGTACGGGCTCCGAGCAGCGAACACACCAGCGCGGCCACCGACATGGGGAGCATCAGCAGACCGGTGTGCAGGGACGAGTAGCCGCGGCCGTCCTCCAGCCACTGGGTGAACCCGTACATCACGCAGTAGATGACGAGGTAGCTCAGACCGTGCCGCAGATAGGTGCGGGCGAGCGCGCTGTTGCGGCCGAGCATCCGCAGATCGATGAAGGGGCTCGGGCAGCGCAGCTGCCACCAGGTGAGGACGGCGGCGAGCACGGCGACGGGACCGAGCAGCCACCACTCCGGGTGGGCCAGGTCGAGGAGGAAGAAGACGAGGGCGGTGAGGGTGCCGGTGAAGAGCACGATGCCGAGCGGGTCGAGCCCGGCCGGTTCACGCCGGGCGCCCCCGCCGTCGGGTGCGGCCGTGCGCCGGCCGCCGTCCTTGGGGATCCACCGGACGGCGCAGACGCACGCGATGCACGCGAGCGGCACATTGACGGCGAAGATCGCCCGCCATCCCCAGGTCGCGACGAGCAGCCCGCCGAGGGTGGGGCCGACCGCGGCGCTGCCCAGCCCGGCGAAGGAGAGGCGGCCCAGGACCGGGCGGGGGGTGGGCCGGCCGAGCCTGCGCGACTCGGCACGCAGCACGGCCATGGCCGCCGGGTAGGCGGCGGACGTCCCGATGCCGAGGAGCAGCCGGGAGACGATCAGCCAGCCGAAGCCGGGCGCGGCCGTCCCGACGAGTCCGGAGGCGGCGACGACGGCGAGCCCGGCGAGGAAGACACGGCGCGGACCGATGGAATCGGCGAGCCGGCCGAGCACCGGCTGCGCGACGGCGCTGGCCAGGTAGAGCACGGAGACCAGCCAGACGGTGCTGGAGGCGCCGATCCCGAAGTGGTGGCCGATCGACACCAGGGCCGTGGAGATCATGGTGGTGTTGAGCGGATTGAGCAACGAGCCGAGCAGCAACGGGGCGGTGAGCCGGGCCCCGAACCCCGGGTCGGGGGCGGTGGGGGGCGTGGCGGTGCCGGCGGCTGTGCCTGTGCCGGCGCCTGTGCCAGTGCCAGTGCCGGTGGACATGTCCGGCCTCGTGGATATGTCGGCGTCGGGGGACGTGTCCGTGCCGGTGCACGTGTCCGTGCCGGTGGATGCGTGTGTACCGGTGGACGTGTCCGTGCCGATGGACGCATTCGTACGCGTGGATGCGCCCGTACCCGTCCCCGTACCCGCGCCCGAACCCGCGCCCGTCTCCGCCTCGCCGCGGGACGTCACCGCTGCACCAGCCGTTCGAGCAGCGCGACGGCGTCGGTGAGCGTGCGCCGCTCCGATGGGTCCAGTTCGTCGCTGATGGCGAGCGCGAGCCAGCCCCGCTTGTCGGCACGTACGCCTTCGAGCGTGTGATGGCCGAGTTCGGTGACCGACATGACGGACTGCCGGCCGTCCGTCGGGTCGGGGGTGCGCTCCACCATGTCCCGGGCCTCCAGGGCGGCGAGCGTCAGCCGCATCGACTGCGGCCTGACCAGTTCGGCGCGGGCCAGCGCTGCCGTGGTCATCGGCCCCTCCCGGTCCAGCAGGGAGAGCGCCGACCGCTGGGACTGCGTCAGCTCCAGACCGGGAGACGCCTGCCTCAGCCTCCTCGCCACCCGTCCGAGTGCCACCGCGAGTTCGGAGGCGATCTGCTCGGGGCTGGGTTCGCGGGGGGAGGTGGTGGCCATGGAGGTCACCGTAAGAGGTCGACAGGCAGCCTTGCAAGTTTCCCTGCCCATCCACCCTCGCCCGCATGCGGCGCCCGGGGGCGGCCCAGCGTGGCGTTCCGGGCGGCGGGTACCCGTACAGCCATGGACCTCCACTCGAAAGTGCTGCTGGCCGTCATCGCGCTCGCACTCCTGGCGACCCTGGTGGTCGCGGTGGTCCTCGTCGTACGCCTGTTCCGCGCCCGGCGCTTCCTGCGTGACGCGGGCATCCCCCTCCAGAACAAGCTGGCCTTCTGGGGAGCGCTGATCTACACCATCAGCCCGGTGGATCTGCTGCCCGACCCGGTGTACCTGGACGACATCGGCGTCCTGCTGTTCGCCCTGCACTCGCTCGAACGGGCGGCCCGCCGGGGAGTTCCGCGGAAGCCTGGACACCCGGCCGGGAAATTTGACACGGTGGGGCCGCCGGCCCCGTAATCGAACGTGCGGCCGAATACTTCGGGGGTCCCACATGCCATCTACCGGCAAGCCGTCCATCAGCGAGCCCAAGCCCCACGCCCGTCCGTCATCGGCTGGCCTGTCACCCATCGACCAGGCGCCGGAACCCGCCGAACTCGCGCCGGATGCGGTCGGCCTCGCGCCGGATGTGGCCGCGTACTACACCGCCCAGAGCACGTTCTCCAGCCCCGGCACACTCGCGCCGCTCTACGCCGCACTCCCCGCCGACCCCGCTCAACTCGCCAAGGTCGCAAGGGACTTGACGATCCACCGGCTGGAGGGCGACCTCTTCGGTCACGCCATCCCCGAGGACCGCATCCACCACGACGCCGAGACGCGCTACACCGACGACATCCTGCGCCTCATCACCGCCCGGAACGGCGCACCGCTGACCGTGCCCCGGGCGCCCGGCGACCGCTTCGTGGGGGTCTGCCGCGACATCGCGCTGCTGCACTGCTCGTTCCTGCGCCACACGGGCGTCCCGGCCAGGCTGCGGTCCGGCTTCGCCGACTACTTCGGCACGGACGGCTTCCACCACGACCATGTGGTCACCGAGTACTGGGATGCCCGGCGGGGCTGGCTGCTCGCCGACGCGGAGCTGACCGACCCGGCGGTCGCGGCGCGTTACGCGGTGCCGTTCGACCCGATGGACGTTCCGCGCGACCGCTTCCTGGTGGCGGGCGAGGCATGGCGGGCCATCCGCGCGGGCGAGGCCGACCCGAAGACGTTCGGACTGCTGATCCCGGCGGCCACCCTGACCGGCATCTGGTTCGTGGCGGGCAACGTACGACTGGACCTCGCGGCGCTCAACCGCACCGAGACGCTGCTGTGGGACGTCTGGGGAACGGGTGCGGGGGACGACGAGGGGATGACGGAGGCGATCTGCGGCCTGTACGACGCGGTGGCGCGGGTGGCGGGCAACGAGGTCCTGTTCGAAGCGGCCCGCAGGCTCTTCACCGAACAGGACGGCCTGCGCACACCCCGCACCGTACGGTGCCTGGCCGCGTTCGAAGGTCCGCACGAGGTGGAGCTGCGGGCCTGAGACCAGGACCGGGCGGCTCCACTCAGGACCGGGTCCGAGGGGCATCAGGGCCCGGCGGCGCCCTCAGGACCGGGTCGCACCCTCAGGGCCGGGCGGTGCCGAACCGCTCGGCCCGGTACCGAACCCCTCGTCCAGGATGCGGCAGGTCTCCTCCAGGAGCCGTTCCCGTCCGGCCGGATCGGTGTCCGACGGATTCATCGTGACGGTGAGCGCGGCGACAGCGGTCACCGCGCCGAGCCGCACCACATGGGCGTCGACCGGCAGGCCCAGGCGCTCGGCCATCCCCGCCTCGACGGCCCGGACGACCTTACGGGTGAGCTGGGTCGCCTGTGCGGCCACGTCCGGATGGTTGGCCATCACCTCCCGGACGACGGTGGCCCGGCTGCCCGGCTCGGAGGGGAAGGCGGTGGCCGTCATGGCCCACAGGGCCGCCCGCACCGCACTCTCGGACGGGGGCCGGTCCACGATGAGGCCGGCGATATAGGCATCGTCGGAGGCGTCCCAGGCGAGGAAGACCTCGTCCTTGGTGGCGAAGTGATTGAAGAAGGTACGGCGGGAGACTCCCGCATCGGCACAGATGTCGTCGATGGTGACCTGGTCGGCGCCGTGCCGGCCGGCCAGTTTGGTCGCCGAGTCACGCAGCCGCGCGGTGGTCGCCCGCTTCCGGTACTCACGCTGGCTCACTGCCTGCCCCTCTCCCGGGCCCTTCGCACGACTCGCCGCCCGGCCCGCCGCATGGTCCTGCGGCTGGCCTGCCTGACCTGCCTGGCTCGGCGTCTGACCTGGCTGGCTCGCTGCATCCCGCCGGGATTCCATCCGTCACTCTTCTGTCCTGTGCCCTGTCGACCCTGCGTCCTGTCGACTGGCCGAGTTCACCAATCGACTGGCCGAGTTCACCAAACGTAGCCTTTTGCACTCATTGCACCCCCAGGGTACCCTCACCACCAGAGTGCAATGAGTGCATCTTTTCTGTCACCAATGGTGCATTCAGTGCACTGGAGACCTCGCGGGGCACTGCCGCCCCCGAGGAGAAAGGCACGACATGTTCGACACAGAAGACACGGAAGACACACGGGACAGGACCGCGTACACGTTCAAGGAGACCGGCCGGAAGCTCTCCAACTGGGGGCGCTGGGGCGACGACGACGAGCGGGGCACCCTCAACTTCGTGACACCGGACACCGTGAAGCAGGCGTTCGAGGCCGTACGGACCGGTGAGCGGTACGAACTGAGCATCCCGGTGGGCGACAGCGGGCCGCAGACCGGCTGGATGCGGCGGATCAACCCCGTACACACCATGACGGTCACCCCGCACGACTTCACCGCCGCCGAGGGCCTGGTCATCAGCGACGACTTCATCGCAATGCCGCTTCAGTCCGGCACCCAGCTCGACGGCCTCACCCACGTCGGGTACGACGGCGCCTTCTACAACGGCGTACCCGCCGACGCGGTCACTCCGGCGCGCGGGGCCACCCGCAACGCGATCGACGCGACCCTTCCCGGCTTCGCGGGCCGCGGCGTCCTCCTCGATGTCGCCGCCCTGGACGGCGGAGCGTGGCTGGAACCGGGCCGCGCCATCACCGTGGCCGATCTGGAGAACGCCGAGAAGGCCGCCGGCACCCGGCTCGGCAGGGGCGACGCGCTGCTCGTCCGCACCGGCTGGGTGCACAAGGGGCTCACCGAGGGCTGGGAGAAGTGGCTGGACGCCGAGCCCGGCCTCGCACCGGAGTGCGCGGCCTGGATCCACGACCGCGAGCTGGCGATGGTGGCGGCCGACAACTGGGGCGTCGAGGTCCAGCCCACCACCGGCGGCCTCATCCCCCTGCACGCCGTCCTGATCAGGGACATGGGCATGATGCTCGGCGAGATGTGGAACCTCGACGCACTGGCCGCGGCCTGCCGCGCCGACCACACCTGGGACTTCTTCCTCACGGCCACCGCCCTGCGCATCACCGGCGGCGTCGGCTCCCCGGTCAGCCCGGTGGCGATCCGCTGAGCCCGGCCCCGAATCAGGGGTGTTGGGGACCGTTCACGGAGGCATCAGCCGCTGCGGCGCGCGGCCCAGACCGTGCGTTCGGTGCGTACCGCGAGGTCGTCGCGGCGCAAAATGCTCTGCGGGCTTTCGGTGTCGAGCAGCCGGTCGAGTGCGGCGAGGTCCTCGGCCGGGAGTGCGTCGGCGACGGTTCCGCGGATACGCCGCAGGCTGCTGAGGGCGTACGCGCCGATGGCCTCGTTGCGGGACCCCGGGATGTCGACGGTGACCGTGCGTTCGGCTTCGACGGTGAATCCGGCGGCGGTGAGCTTGGGGCCCCAGTCGGCGCCGCGGTGGGGCACATGCTCGGCATGATGGCGCTCGCTCGCCGTGTGGCAGCGTTCTTCCAGCCCCGGCCGGTCCTCCGGGGCGTTCTCAGGCAGGAAGCGGGGGAAGCCGGCCAGTTCGACGACCGCGAACAGCCCGCCGGGCGCGAGGGCGTCGTGGACCGCACGCAGCGCGTGGTCGGGGCGGGCCATGTGGTGCATCGAGGCTGATGCCCACACCAGGTCCGGCGTGCCGAGGCCGGGCCAGACCTCCTCGTCGAGGTCGGCCGGGACCGTACGGACGCGGTCCGCGACTCCCCGGGCGGCCGCCTTCTCCCGCAGCCGCTGGAGGTGCTCGGCGGAGGAGTCGACAGCGGTGACGCTCGCTTCGGGGAAGCGGTCGAGGAGTGCGAAGGTACCGGCCCCGGTCCCGCAGCCCAGATCCACGATCCGGCGCGGGGGCGCGTCCAGGGGCAGCCACCGCGTGATGCCGGCGATGTGCTCGGCGAGGACTTCCGCGTCCAGGTCGAGGATCTCCGCCTGGCTGTCGACGCCGGGCTGCTGGTGGTGGGGGTGGTCGGGCTGGGCGGCGGCGTGGTGGGATGAGTGCGTGTGTACGTGAGGCATGTGGCCACGTTAAATCGGCCATGCGCACACGGCACGAGAGCTTTCGGTATCGGCAAGAAGATGGCCGTACGGCGGGCGGGACGCGCAAGACCGGGGCCCGGTGGGCGCTGCGTACGGCGTCGGGGTGTGGTCGGCGTTGAGCCGAGGTGCGATCCGTACGGCGTCGGGGTGTGGTCTGCGTTGAGCCGAGGTGCGATCCGTACGGCGTCGGGGTGCGGTCCGCGTTGAGCCGAGGTGCGATCCGTACGGCGTCGGGGTGCGGTCCGCGTTGAGCCGAGGTCGGCGTGTGGTCCGTACGGCGTCGGGGTGTGGTCCGCGTTGAGCCGAGGTGCGATCCGTACGGCGTCGGGGTGCGGTCCGCGTTGAGCCGAGGTCGGCGTGTGGTCCGTACGGCGTCGGGGTGTGGTCCGCGCAGGTCAGACGTCGGTGCCCGGGTCGCCGTCCGTATCCCGGTCACCGTCCGGGCGTCGGCCGCCCTCGGCGCGCTGGTGGCCGCGGCGCGCGTCGCGGTCGAAGATCCCCAGGACCTCGCAGGGGCCGCCGTCGGCACCGATGGCGTGCGGCAGCATCGTGGGGAACTCGGCGGCCTGATGGGCTTCGACGCGGAACCGCCGGTGCCCCAGCATGAGGATCGCGGTGCCGGACAGGACGACAAGCCATTCGTGGCCCGGGTGCGCGCGCATCCGGGACGGGTTGTCCGGGGGCGGTTCGGTCATCCGCTGGCGTACCACGGTCATGCCCGGGTCGGACTTCACGAGCCAGCGCATCCGCCCACGGGCACCATCGATCACAGGGCTGGTGACGACGTCGTCGGGGGCCGTCTCGACGAGCTGGTCCAGGGTGGTGTCCAGGGCGCGGGCGAGCGTCACCAGACTGTCCAGCGCCAGCCGGCGCCGACCGTTCTCGATACGGCTGAGCGTGGACTGACTGAGCCGGGCCCGCCCGGCCAGCTCCTCAAGCGACCAGCCCTGCGCCAGCCGCAGGGCACGGATGCGCTTACGTACGAGACTGTCCAGCTCGGCATCGTCTTGCGTCATGGGCAGTACCGTATGCCTCACATGCAAGCCGAGGGCGGCTGCGTCACCCGCCACCCGCTCGTCTCAGTGGGCGACCGGGTCTCCCACGGCCCCTCCGGTGGCTCTGCGGATGGCCGCCGCCACGCGTGCGGGGGCGTCGGAGAACTCCGCCGGATCGGCTCCGTCGAGGAGCGCCGCGCCGATGTCCTCGTTGAGGACCCGGAAGGCGGCGGAGGCCGCGGCGGCGTGCAGGCGCACCTGGAGATCGGTGGCCGGCTGCCCCAGCCGTTTCGCGATGATCCCGGCCATCTCGCGCTCGACCTGGTCGCAGGCCATCAGCCAGGCGGTCCGCAGAGCCGGTTCGGTGTCCGCCAGCCGGATCATCCGCATCGCGAGTGCGTTGTCGGCCAGTTCGACGGCGCCGGCCTCACGGCCGTAGCGGCTGACCTCCTCGCTGAAACGCTCCTCCAGCGAGAGATGGGCGGGCCAGTCACGCAGCGTACGCATCTCCCACTCCAGGCCCTGCGTCACGATGGGTTCGGCGCAGCTCTCCTTGCTGCGGAAATGGCGCCAGATGGTACGGGTGGACAGCCCCACCGCTTCAGCGATCTGGTCACCGCTGGTGGCATCCACGCCACGCTCCCAGAACAGCCGGGACGCCTCCCGGGAGATCTCCAGGCGCAGCCGGTGACGTCGCTGCTCGCTCATTCCGCCACCACTCCCGGCCTTCGCCGCCATGCCGATTGCCTCCCGCTCGTATCCCGTTCGCACATCTCGTATCCCGTCCGCACATCCAGTGCCAGAATGACACTGAGTGACACCCGAGTGCCACTCCGGCGTACGCACCGCTCACCGGCACCCGAGCACGCTGAGGCCATCGGCCAGGGGTCCGGCGTCACCGCTGCGGGCCGACGGACGGCGAGCCGATGGCCGCCAGCCGCTTGTTCGAGCGCCGGACGGCCCAGGCGACGACGAGGAAGGCCAGGGCGAGCAGGGGGAAGCCCATGGCTATCTTGGCGAAGCCCAGCGAGCCGACCTGGTCGGTCTCGTAGAAGTACTGCTGGACGGCGAACCGGACACCGAAGACGACCGCCAGCACCAGGGTGGCGATGTCGTAGGAGATCCGCGAGTGCCTGTCGGTGCGCCAGGCGCTCCCCTTGCGCGCGGTGACGTTCCAGACCACACCGGCCAGCGGCCAACGCACCAGGACGGACAGGACGCAGAGGACCGCGCCGGCCAGGCTCGCCCAGATCCCGATGAGAAAGTAGTCCTTGGCGGAGCCGGTCAGCCAGACGATGCCCACGGCGATCACGACGCCGAACATGCCACCGATCGCCGGCAGCACCGATTCCTTGCGCACCAGCCGCTCGACGCCGATGGCCACCGCGACGGAGAGGGCGGCGACGATCGACACCTTGAGCCCGCCGAGGTTGTTGGCGACGACGAACGCCAGCACGGGCAGCGTCGAGTAGACGACACCCCTGACACCTCCCATCTGGTCGAGCGCCGAAGGCCGCTGCGGCTCCGCCTGCTCCGTCCGCTGCTCCGTCCGCACGCCGGACTCTGTCTTCGAGAAGCCCTTGGTCTTCACCGTGATCAGTCCTTCCGAGTTCCTCTGGGGCAAAGGGCAGGTTCGTTTGTGTCACTTAATGACAGCACGACAGTTAGCGACAGGTCAACACCCCCAGGACCGCCGGACGAGGCGCCGCCGCGAGACACCCTTGCCGCGCCTGTCATTTAGTGACACTGTCATTAAATGACAGAAAGTCGTCCCCCCTGCCCGCTGTCCGGCAGCGGAGCCCCACCCCAGAGGAAGGACCGGTATGGCACTGCGGGAGACCATCTCCGTCGAGGAGCTCTTCGGGCCACCGCCCCGCGCGCGGACGACCCTCTCCCCCGACGGTGAGCGGATGGCGTACCTGGCGCCGTGGAAGAACCGCCTGAACGTCTGGATCGAGAGCGTCGACGCCCCGGGGGACGCGAGGCGCGTGACCGCCGAGGACCGCGGGGTGCTGAGCCACCACTGGACCGACGACCCGCGGTGGCTGCTCTTCACCCGGGACCAGGACGGTGACGAGAACACACACATCCACCGTGTCGATCTGACGGACCCGGAGGCCCGCGCGGTGGACCTCACGCCCTTTCCGGGGGTGCGGGCCGTGGGTCTGGACCTGCCCGCAGGGCGGCCCGGCAAGGCGGTCACCCAGCTGAACCTCCGCGACCGTGCCCAGTTCGACCTGGTCGAAGTGGACATCGCCACGGGTGACATCCGGACCCTCGCCCAGAGCACCGGCGGACATGTCGACGGATGGCTGTACGGCGAGCGTGACCTGTTCGCGGTGGCGACGACGGCCGACGGCGCCGTCGAGCTGTCGCGGTGGGACCCGTCGACGGAAGCGCTGGATCCCGTGGCGCGGTTCGACGGCGGTGACGCCCCGCTGGGCGTCTACCCCATGGAGATCACGCCGGACGGCACCGGGGTGTGGCTGGGTTCGAGCCGTGGCGGCGACCGCCTCCGGCTGGCCCGGCTCGACCTGGCCACCGGCGAGGAACACGAGGTCGACTCGCACCCGCGCTACGACCTGGACATCCGGGCCCGGGTCTTCCCCGCCCTGCCCTCCCCCCTGATCCGCAGCAGGCGCACCGGTGAGCTGCTCGGGGTGCGCTATCTCGGCGAGCGGCAGACGATCCACGCCCTGGACCCGCACTTCGCCGCGGTACTCAAGAATCTGGAGAAGCTGTCCGACGGCGATCTCGCCGCGCTCTCATCCGACGTCGAAGGGCGGCGCTGGGTGGCCGGTTTCACCCACGACCGCGACCCCGGGGCCATCTTCCTCTACGACCACACCACGGATGAGAGCCGCCTGTTCCACCGGGCGAGGCCACATCTCGATCCCGGGTCGCTGGCCCCGATGCATCCGGTGACGATCACCTCCCGGGACGGTCTGGCCCTGCCCTCCTATCTGACGCTGCCGGTCGGCGGCGAGCAGGAGCGGCTGCCGCTGGTGCTGCTCGTCCACGGCGGTCCGTGGACCCGGGACAGCTGGGGATACCACCCCGTCGTTCAGCTCTTCGCCAACCGCGGCTGTGCGGTGCTCCAGGTCAACTTCCGCGGCTCCACCGGCTACGGCAAGGCGTTCACCCGGGCCGGCATCGGAGAGTTCGCGGGCCGGATGCACGACGACCTCATCGACGGCGTGCGGTGGGCGGACGACCGGGGATACGCCGACCCGGACCGCGTGGCGATCATGGGCGGCTCCTACGGCGGGTACGCGTCCCTGGTCGGCGTCACCTTCACCCCGGACGTCTTCGCCGCCGCCGCCGTCGACGTCGTCGGCGTCGGCGTCACGGATCTCGCCCACTTCCTGCGCAGCCAGCCCGACTTCGTCAAACCGATGGTCGCCCACAACTGGTTCACGTACGTCGGTGACCCGGCCGACCCGGAGCAGGAGGCCGACATGCTGGCCCGCTCCCCCATCAGCCGCGTCGACCGGATCCGCACCCCGCTGATGGTGGTGCACGGCGCCCATGACGCCCGTGTGGTCCGCGCCGAGTCCGACCGCTTCGTCGAAGCCCTGCGCGCACGGGACATTCCCGTCGACTACACCGTCATGGAGGACGAGGGCCACGCCATCGAGAACCCGGAGAACGTGATCGCCCTCTACACCGCGGTGGAACGCTTCCTCGCCGGGCACCTGAAGTTCGGGACCCACCCGGCATGAGGCCACCCGGCTCCGGATCGGGCTCCGCCCCGGTGCGGCCCGCACCCCTCAGCCATCCGTCCCGGCCGACCACTTCCTTCCCCTGGGGGACCACATGATCCAGACACTGCCGCAGCGGCTCTATCTGCTCTGTTACACCGTGGACAAGGGCAAGTTCCAGCTTGAGAACCTGCAAGGACGGGGCCAGTTGCTGCGTGCCGGCGCCCTGACCGAACTGGCCCGCGACGGACTGCTCGACGCGGCCGGGAAGAAGGTCGTCCGAAAGCCCGGGAAGGCACCGGAGGATCCCTTCGCCGCCGCGGTCTGGGACGACCTGCCCGACAGCACCCCGAAGGGCTGGCTCAAGTTCGTCCACGACAAGGCCCACACCGCGGAGACGCCCGTACGCGACCAGCTGCGCGCCGCCGGGGAGGTCTCCGTCTCGCGCGACCGGGCGATGGGGGTCATCCCTGTCGAGCGGGTCACCGTCACACACCCGGAGAAGGTCCGCGCCCTTCAGGAGCGGGTACGTGCCACCGTGCTCGACGGCGCCGACCCGGCGGCGGTCCCGACGGAGGAGCTGACCATGGCCGTGTTCACCGTCGAGCTGGAGGTGACCAGCGTATGGAGCCGTGCGGAGCTGCGCACCCACAAGCAGGCGGTCACGGCACTCGCGGCGCGGTACGACGAGATCGTCCCCGGTCTGCGCAAGGCCCTGCGCGACTCGTACCTGTCGAGCCGGGCGGTCGGCGGCGGCTGGAGCGCCTGACCGACGGGCCGCCGGTCGCGCTGCCGGCCGGGCCGGACCGACCCGCCTCCGCGTCGATCGGCGAAGGCGGATCACCCCGCCTCCGCGACCCCGGTCTCTCCGTCGCACCACGGGTCGATGGGCGCGCTCTCCAGACGGCGCCCCAGTTCGTCGAGGATCCAGCCCTGGCGCTTCACCGTCCGCAGCACGATGCCGTGGTCGACGATCTCAAGCCCCGGGCACTCCGCCCCGATCCGCTCCTCCAGGTCATGGGCGCTGTCCACGGAGTGCAGCCACGTGGAGAGCAGGATGTTCGTCTCGCCGCTGGTCGCCGTCAGCAGCCGGACACCCGGCAGCCGGCTGAGCCGCTCACAGATCTGGCGCCGCTGCTGGACCGCAACCCGCGCCCACATGAGCGAGGTGACCGGCCACCCCGTGATGTGCTGGGCGATCTCGCAGCGGAACGCGACGGCGCCCGTACGCTCAAGCCGGGCGAGACGGCGACGGGCCGAGGTCTGGCTGGTGCCCGTACGTTCCGCGAGATCGGAGACGGGCAGCCGGCCGTCCGGGGCGAGGGCCAGCAGCAGGTCTCTGTCCGGACCGTCCAGCGTGCCGGGCAGGGCCTGGCGCGGTGCCGTCTCGTCCGCGGCGGCCTGGAGCAGCAGCTGCTCCGAGCGGGGGAGCGCGTCCAGCCGCCAGTCGCTCCCGGAGACCAGGATGCGCGTGGTGATCTTGGTACTGACCCGCACCACACCGGGCAGCCGGCTCACCCGCTCCAGGATGAACCGGGAAAGCCCCGGCAGATCCCGGGTCACGGCGTTGACGTGGATGTCCCGTCCGCTGGCCAGCTCCATCACGGACTTCGTACGCGGGTCCCTGGCCAGGGCGAGCGCCACCGCGTGCCGGGCCGACGGCTCACAGTCCACGTCGATGAACGCGTTGCACAGGGACCGCCAGAGTCCGGGGCTGCCGGTCGCCGTCACCCAGGCCAGGCCGCGGTCCGAGATCCGCCCCCAGCGGCGCGCGACCGTCACCGCGCTGAGCCCGAGCACCTCGCCGATCGCCGTCCAGGAGGCACGTGGCGCGATCTGCAGGGCATGGGCGATGGCCATGTCCGTCTCGTCCAGCTCGGCCTGGAGCGCGACGGCGGAATCCTTCACACGGAGACGATCCATGGCGATTCTCTTCGATTTCGTGGGTCGGTGAACGGGAGATGCCCACGATGGGCTACCAGCAAGGGGCCACGCAAGAGTGTCGAACGGAGCACTGCCCATCGGGCGGACCCCGGGCCGCCCACAGACCCCGGACAACCCAGCACACACACCTCTCAGGAAAGGCCGGATTCCGATGGCGGAGAGTGAACAGCAGCCGTGGGAATGGGACGAGCCGACCTGGCGCGGCCATGTCGAACACGTACGCGCCGGGCGCTCCCTCGCCCCGGACACCTGGCCCGGCGGCGCCCGCTGCGCGGTGGCCGTCTCCTTCGACTCGGACCACGAGACCCCGGCCCTGCGCGACGGTGAGACGCGACCGGCGAAGCTCGCGCAGGGCGAGTACGGCGCCCGCGTGGCCGTGCCCAGGATCCTTGACCTGCTGGAGCGCCACCGCGTTCCCGCGAGTTTCTTCATGCCTGCCGTCTGCGCGCTGCTGCGCCCGCAGGAGGCGAGGGCCTACACGGCCGCCGGCCACGAACTGGGCATCCACGGCTGGATCCACGAACGCAACACTCTGCTCACCGCGGAGACCGAGCGCGAACTCCAGTTGCGGGCCGCCGACACCCTGGAGCGGGCCGGCGGCGTACGTCCTGTCGGCATCCGCACACCGAGCTGGGACTTCTCACCGCACACCCTGGCGATCACCCGTGAGATGGGCCTGCTCTACGACTCCTCGCTGATGGCCGACGACGAGCCCTACGAGCTGGTCGAGCACGGCGAGCCGACCGGCGTGGCCGAGATCCCCGTCGAGTGGATCCGCGACGACGCGCCCTATTTCATGATGGACCGCTTCGCCTCGCTGCGGCCCTACATCGCGCCGCGCGACGTGCTCCGGATCTGGCAGGACGAGTTCGCCGCCGCGTACGCGGCCGGCGGCCTGTTCCAGCTCACGATGCACCCGCACATCATCGGACACCGCTCGCGTCTCGTCGTACTGGACGAGTTGCTCACACACATCGGCGAGCACGACGGGGTGTGGTTCGCCACCCACCGGGAGATCGCCGAGTACTGCCTCGCACAACTTCCGGCCGGCTGACCGCACGGGTTCGTATCAGCTTCCGTACGGCCTCCGTGTCGGCTTCCGTACGAACTGGCCTCCGTACCGGCCTGCGTACGGGCCTTCGCGCCGGCCTCCGTGTCAGCTTCCGTACCGACCTCCGCACTGGCCTCCGCGTCAGCTTCCGTACCGTCCCCCGCATCGACGACAGCCGCCGTCGATCACCACCCCGGCGACCGCGCCACCATCGGCCACCACCATCGGCCGCCACCATCGGCCGCCAGAGGCGACGGCGGCACTCCGCCCACCCCGTCTGCGCCCAGCGCACATCCCCGTATACGTCGCTTCTGGGCGCACACCGGCATCCCGGCGCCCACCCCCGCATCCCCGCCCCGGCACACAGGCCCCAGCCCCACACGGGTCCCAGCCCCACAGGCCCCAGATTCCAGGCCCGAGGCCCTCAAGACCCGGACCCGGGAGCCGAGTTCCCTCCCCCGCTCCCTCCCCCGCTCCGTCCCCCGTGACGTTCCAAGGAAGGCGAGGAATTCCTCGTGCCACTCGACACCGCCGCATCCGGTATCGCCCCCTCGCCCAAGCTGACAACCCGGCAACGCAAGGCCCTTGTCGCCGGAGCCGTGGGCAACACCGTCGAATGGGTCGACTGGGCCCTCTACGGGATCTTCGTGAAGATCATCGCGGATGTCTTCTTCCCGAAGGCCGACGGAACGGTGGCGCTGCTCTCCACCCTCGCCGTCTTCGCCGTCGGCTTCGTGATGCGCCCGGTGGGGGCCGCCGTCCTCGGTGCGTACGCCGACCGGCACGGCCGCAAGAAGGGGCTCGCCCTCACCATCGGCCTGATGGCCGGGGCCGGTTTCGTCATCGCGCTGACCCCGGGCTACGAGACGATCGGCATCGCGGCCCCGGTGGTCCTGGTGCTGTCGCGGCTGGCCCAGGGGTTCTCCGCCGGGGGTGAGTTCGGCTCCTCATCCGCGTTCCTGGTCGAGTCCGCTTCGCCCGGCAGGCGCGCCTTCGCCGGGTCCTGGCAGCAGGTGTCCGTGGCGGGCGGCGTTCTGATCGCCTCCCTGCTCGGCACCGCCTTCACCTCACTGCTCAGCGAACACGCCCTGCACACCTGGGGCTGGCGGGCCGCCTTCGTGATCGGCGCGCTGCTCGGTCTGGCCGGGCTCTGGCTGCGTGTCTCCGTCGATGACACCGAATCATTCACCGAGGCCAAGGCCGGCGGACAGGCCAGGAAGAACCCGTTGCGGGCGATGCTCGTCGAGCACCCGGCCGCCGCACTCCGGGTCGCGGGCATCACGATCGCCGGCACCCTGACCTATTACATCTGGGTCACCTACCTGCCGACGTACGCCAACCTCACCACCGGCATACCGCTGAAGCGGGCGCTGCTCTCCCAGACGCTGTGCCTGGTCGTCTTCGTGGTGCTGCTGCCCTTCGCGGGCCTGCTCTCCGACCGGCTCGGACGCAAACCCACCATGGCGGGCTTCGCGGCGGGCTTCACCGTCCTGGCCTGGCCGATGCTGCACGTCCTGACCGACAGCTTCCTTGTGCTGTTCCTCGTGCAGCTCACCGGCATGCTGCTGATCCTCGGCTACTCGGCGAACTGCGCGGTGATCATGGCCGAGCAGTTCCCGCCGGAGGTACGCGCCACCGGCATAGCCCTCCCGTACGCGCTGGCCGTCGCCGTCTTCGGCGGTACGGCCCCGTACGTCACGACCTGGATGAGCGACTCCGGCCACGCCGACAAGCTGTGGCTGTACGTCTCCGGTTCGGCCCTGATCTCCCTGCTCATCTACCTGACCATGCCCGAGACGAAGGACAAGGAGTTCACCTGATGGCGCATGTACTGGTCACCGGCGCCGCGAGCGGTATCGGACGGGCCGTCGCCGGGCACTTCGCCGCCGCCGGCCACCGGTTGACGCTCGTCGACATCGACGCCGTTCCGCTCGCGGACGCGGCGAAAGCACTGGACGCGGCCCACCAGGTCCGTGACCTGTGCTCGGCCGAAGGGCCGGCCACCGCGGTCGACGACGGATGGCAGGCCCAGGGGCCGGTGGACATCCTGGTCAACGCGGCCGGTGTCTACCCGTCGCTCGACATGACCGAGGTCACCGCCGCCGACTGGGACCGCGTCTTCGCCCTCAACACCCGCGCCCCGGTGCTCGCGACGGCCGAACTGGCGCGGCGCGCCATCGCCGCAGGCCGTACCGCGTCGGTGGTCAACATCTCTTCCGGCGCGGCCCTGCGCGCCCGGCCCGGCGGGGGCCCGTACGCCAGCTCCAAGGCGGCGCTGGAGATGGCGACCCGCGCGGCCGCCCTCGAACTGGGCCCGCACGGCATCCGCGTCAACGCCGTCAGCCCCGGCTTCGTCGGCGTCGACAGCACCTGCAACCCCGTCACCGACGAGTACGCGGCGGCCGTCTCCGTCAACCCGCTGGGGCGGCCCGGCACTCCGGCGGACATCGCCCGCGCGGTCGTGTGGATCGCCGGACCCGACGCCTCCTGGGTGACCGGCGAGATCCTGCGCGTGGACGGCGGCAGCGGCACCGGCGCGACCCACCTGCCCCGACTGTGGCCCCCGCGGGCCACCTCGCCCGCCGACGGCTCGTACAGCGGCGCTTCCTCCACGGGTGCCACCCCCACCGACTCCCCCCACCCGGACACCACGAAGGGACACATTTCATGACCGGCGATGCCTACACCGTTGTCGGGGCGGGCGCCATTGGCGGCACCCTCGCCCACAGTCTCGCAGCGGCCGGACACCCGGTCACCGTCATCGACACCGACGCCGACCATGTGGCAGCGATCCGGGCGAACGGGCTGACCATCCTGCGCGACGGGGAACGCGAGAGCGTCCGCCTCGACGCGGCCACTCCCGACACGTACCAAGGGCCGCCCCTGGGCCGGGTCCTGCTCAGCGTCAAGGCCCACGCGACCCAGAAGGCCATGCGCTGGATCGCGCCGCGCCTCTCCCCCGACGGCTATGTCGTCTCCGTACAGAACGGCTTCAACGAAGCGCTCATAGCCGAACACGTCGGCGCCGGACGTACCGTCGCCGCCTTCGTCAACATCTTCGCCGACCTCGTCGAACCGGGCGTGGTGCGTGACGGCGGGCCCGGCGCCTTCGTCATCGGCGAAGTGGGCGGTGCGCCGGTCTCCGCCCGGGTACGCGACCTGGTCGCCGATCTCCAGGCGTGGGGGCCCGCCCGCGCCACCGACAACGTCGACGGCCATCTGTGGGCGAAGGCCGCGTTCGGCGCGATGCTCTCGGCCACCGCACTGGCCGACGCGCCCATGGCGGACCTCATGGACCGCCACCGCTCCACCATGTACGCGCTGGCCGCCGAGGTGTACGCGGTGGCGGACGAGGCCGGCGCACGCCTGGAGTCCTTCGACGCCTTCGACGCGCCCGCCTTCCGGCCCGACAACGACCCCGCCCTGCGCGACGCCGCGTGCGACCGGCTGACCGCGTGGCTGCGCACCCAGCCCAAGGACCGCAGCGGCATCTGGCGCGACCTGGCCGTCCGCCGCCGTCCGGTGGAGGTGACGACGCATTACGCACCGGTCATCGGTCAGGCGCGGCGCGCGGGCCTGGACGCTCCGGTGCTACGGGCCGTCCTGGACGGTCTGCGGGAGCTGGAGCAGGACCCGTCCACCATGTCCGAGTCCCGGCTGGACACCCTCGACCGCCTCGCCGTGCCAGGTCGTACCGCCGGACCGGAAGACCCAGGGCACCACACCCACCCCACCGAACCGAAAGAGCCAGGGCACCACGCCCACCCCACCGGCCCGGAAGACCCCAAGCGCCACACCCACCCCACCGAACCCGAAGAACCGGGGCACCACACCCTCCCCGACGGCCCCGTACTCACCGACGCGCAGGCGGTGCTCGTCCACGCCTGGCTGGACGAGCACCGCGACGCGATGGCCGCCGACCTCGCCGCCTACACCTCCCACGAGAGCTCCAGCGACGACACCGCGTCCCTCGCCGCCTGCCTCGACTGGCTGCGCGGCTGGCTCGACGCCTCCCTCGGCGCACCCGTCAGCGAGGAGGTGAGCCCGCGCGAGGACGCGGGCGACATCCTGGTCCGCCGCTACGCCGGCACCGGCGGCCCGTCAGCAGAGGCCCCGCTCCTGCTCCTCGGCCACTACGACACCGTCTGGTCCACCGGAACCCTGCCGGACTGGCCCTACCGCCGGGAGGGGGACAGTATCTCCGGCCCCGGCGTGTTCGACATGAAGGCCGGACTCGTCCAGGCCGTCTGGGCGCTGCGCGCGCTCACCGCGCTCGGCCTGCCACGTCCCGAGTGCACGCTGCTGCTCAACGGGGACGAGGAGACCGGCAGCAAGGCGTCAAGCGGCGTCATCGTCGCCGAGGCGCGGAAGTCCCGGGCGGCGCTGGTCTTCGAGGCGAGCGCGGACGGGGCGGTGAAGACGACCCGTAAGGGGGTCGGACTCTTCTCCCTCACCGTCACCGGTGAGGCGTCCCACGCCGGACTCGACCCGACATCCGGCGCCAGCGCCATCAACGAGATCGCCCGCCAGGTGCTCGCACTGGAGGCCCTCGCCGACCCGTCGGCCGGAACCACCCTCAACGTGGGCGTCCTGCACGGCGGCACCCGCAGCAACGTCACGGCGGCGGCGGCGACCGCACAGCTGGACATCCGGGTCGCGACCGACGACGAACGCGCCCGCATGGACACCGCCCTGGCCGGACTCACCCCGTACGACCCCCGGACCAGCCTGCGGCTCGACGGAGGCTGGAACCGCCCCGTCTTCGAACGCACCGATGGCGTCGCCCGCATCTTCACACTCGCCAGGTCCTGCGCCGCACCACTCGGCCTGGACCTCCGCGAAACAGCGGTGGGCGGCGCCAGCGACGGAAACTTCGTCCTCGCCGCGGGCACCCCGGTCCTCGACGGCCTCGGCGCCGTGGGCAACGGCGCCCACGCCCGCAGCGAACACGTCACACTCACCGGCATGACCGAACGCTCGGCCCTGACGGCGGGTGTCCTTGCCGCTTTCGCCACGGGCTGAGGGGAGCCGAGGGGCTTCTCCGCAGCATCTGCGGCCCCACCGCGCTCACGAACTCCCGCGCCTCGCCGGCGATCCGCCACTCACAGCGGCCAAGCGGTCAGCAGATCACCGGGGCCGTAGGCTGCATCGAGGCCCGGAGATTCGACGCCGCTGCGTGAGACCGCCATGACTGGAACGGACTCGCCGGTGAGGGCGGCCCGGTGCCGATGGAGAGCTGCCAGGTCGTGCCGGTCGAACGGCGACTGCTCCAGCCACTTGACGGAGCCAACAAAGAGGAGCTCCTTGGCGATGGGGGCGCGATCCGCCCCGACGATATCGATCTCGACGTCGTTGGTACGGGTCCAGTAGCCGCCCACTGCGGGGGCTGTGGGCAGCCGATCATCGGGCAGTATCCGCGCCAGGGCCTCGCGGACAAGGGGCTCGACGGCCCGGCCGCGCCAGCTGGTCCAGCTTTCCCGGATCCGCGCCAAGGTCAGATCGCCCCGCCCCCGCTCGATCTCCTCCATGGAGGGGCCGAGCAGGTGCAGCCAAAACCGCGGGTAGGGATCTGCCACCCGGTAACGGCGGTCCTTCGACGGACGCAGCGATACGGGCAGCTGCGCAGCGACGATCCGCTTATCCGTGAGCAGCTCCAGCGCTCGTTGCAGCGGCGTGGCCCCGATCCCGTCGGCTGCACGACCGATATTGGTGAAGGTCCGCTCACCACTGCCGATAGCCGCCAGCACCGTACGCGCCTGAGCCTGCGGGGGAAATTCGGCAGCCAGCGAACGTTCGGCCGACACCAGCAGGGCCGAGACCGGGTCGCTCAGCGCCTCACCGAGAAAGTCCCACAGCCCTGCGCCCCGCGGCCACTCCGCGCAGATCAGCGGCAGACCGCCAGTGACCAGCGCGGCATCGAAGGCTTCCGCCGGATCCAGCCCGAGCATCCGCCCCACCTCCGCGGGGTTCAGCGGTCCCAGCACCATCTCCCGGCCGCGCTGGTGGAAGGGTCGTCCATAGCTGTTCAGCGCCTCCATCATCGACAGATCGGAGCCGATGAGGACCAGCAGCACCGGCTTCGTCTCCAGCACCCGATCCCAGGCCCGCTGCAGCATCCCCTCAAAGGCTCCGCCGGCGACCATCAGGTACGGCACCCCATCGATGACCAGCACGCTCGCCCGGTCGGCGGGCAGTGCAGCAGCCAGCACATCGAACGCGGCATCCCAGCTCTCCGGCCGTGCGGCGGCCACCAGCCCCGCCAACGGCAGCGTCGACGCTTGGGCGTCCCGGGCCAACCGTGCCAGATCATCCCTGGGGGACGCACCGGTCGCCGCGTAGAACAAGAACGGGGCTCCGGAGTGCTCCGCAAACCGCTCGACCAATCGCGACTTGCCCACCCGGCGCCGCCCACGCAACATCACGCACCGACCGGGCCGCTCCCCGCCAACCCCGGCCGCCACCTTCTGCAGCTCTCGCTCCAGCGTCGCCAGCTCCTGCCGACGGCCTACGAAATCCACCACGCCTATCAACCTCCAGGCATGGCACTAACAATGATGTTAGTAACATGAAGGTTGGCGTGCGCAGTCTTCGTCAGCCGTCGTTCCCAGTCGCGTTCTGTACTCAGAGGCCAAAGGTCCGACCCCGAAGAGCCGGACCCTTCATGACCTGCACATTTGCCAGATCAGCTACGTGGTGACATGTCACCCGCTATACGTTGAACCGGAATCTCTGTCTCAGAGCTCCCACCTGCGGAAACACGGTTCTGGAGGGGTTCCTCCCAGCACGATCCCAGCACGGCCTCTTTCTCCCAGCACCATGCGGCTCAGGAGCCCCCATGGCCACCCGGACGGTGTGTGTCGGTACTGGTGCTCTCCTCCTCCGAGGGTTGGGGTCCTGCGTTGAGTGGCGCGGGCCTCATGGCCCGCTGTAGGGCCTCCCGGCAGCGATTCCCAGGCGTTCGGCAACAGGTGTCCGTAGACGTCGGTCGTGGTGTTGACCGAGCGGTGGCCCAGCCAGAGGGAGACCTCGTGGATCGGGACGCCGTTGGCCAGAGCGGTCGATGCGAAGAAGTGCTGCAGGCAGCCGGGAGTGTACTTGGCTATCCCGTCGACATCGGCCAGGCCGGCCGAGGGCTGTGGGTGGAGACGAGCGGCATCACGTATTGCTTCCCGCAGGTTGCAGCGTCCGAACCGTGTTCTCGGCGGTACGCACTGCAGCGCGGCACCGTGGGCAACATCGCTAGTCTTGCCACGTCTTTGGCATTGCCCCACAGCGGAGGTCCTCAGGTGACGCCGACCCATCCCCAGCCCGGCTCTCCGGCGCCCCGTGAGCGCTGGTTCCAGCCGCGTCGGTCCGGATTCCGGTGGGAGCAGGAAGGCTTGGAGCACGTGCGGCAGATCATGCCTGCCGCAGAGCCCTACCGGGCGTGGGCGACGTTCCGGTTCACCGGCGTTACGGGGCGGGTCAACGAGTGCGACCTGCTGATCGC
Organism: Streptomyces sp. NPDC059398; assembly: GCF_042751845.1. Taxonomy (NCBI): domain Bacteria; kingdom Bacillati; phylum Actinomycetota; class Actinomycetes; order Kitasatosporales; family Streptomycetaceae; genus Streptomyces; species Streptomyces sp. NPDC059398. The sequence goes on from NZ_JBHYWP010000032.1 coordinate 32,884, forward strand.
CGTGCCCGGCGGCATCTACTTGCTGGAGCTCAAGGGCCACCCGGGCCGGGTGGTCAATCGAGGCGACACCTGGCAGTTCCACGACGACCGTGTGCGCACGCTTCGCAACCCACTGCATCTGACCGACCTCAAGGCGAAAGAGCTGAAGGCCCAGCTGCAGCGTGCTGCGCGGGCGGCGGGAATCCCCGAGGCGAAGATCCCCTTCGTCAAACCCGCGGTCTTCCTGCACGATCCGGGCCTCGTGAGTGAGCTGGACGAGTTCCAGCGCGTCTCCGTTTACGGACGTAACGACGGCACAAGCGGTCTTCCGGGTATCTGGGACGGTCTACTGGGTCTGCCGCCGGAGCGAGAGAGCTGGCGTGTTACCGCGCAGGACAGCCAGCGCCTGGAAATGCTGATGAAGCGCATTGGCATCAGCCACTCCACCGCCCACCTGCGCTTCGGGGACGACTGGCGGCTCGCCCCACGAGCACTGGACGCCGGTCCCGGCTGGGAGGACCGGCTCGCGGTACGCGACGACGAGCTGGTCAAGGAGAACGGCCGGGTTCGCATCTACCTGGCGGGACAGGCCGCGTCGGCGGAACAGCGCAGCCGGGTGGACCGGGCGGCCAGACGCGAGTATCAGGTGCTCCAGGGCATCAATCATCGCGGTATCGTGCAGGCGGTCCAGATCCGTGAGCACCAGGGCGGTCCGGCCATCCTTTTCCGGCACCGCGAGTCGGACCTGCGGCTCGACTCCTACCTGAACGCGTACGGGGATCAGCTCACGCCCGCCGTGCGCATGGACCTGGTCCGCCAGCTCGCCGAGGCTCTCCGCTACGCCCACAGCCGGGCGCTGTACCACCGGGCGCTCTCCGCCCGGTCGGTCTATGTCTCCGCGGCCGAGGACGGCACTCAGCCGGTACTGAGGATCGTGGACTGGCAGACCGCTGCCCGGGACTTTGACACCACCTCGCATCTCACGCTCGGCCCCACACCGCTCGATTCGGGTCTGGTCGCTGACATCGCGCAGGTCTATCTCGCTCCGGAAGCCTCACGTGAGTTCGCCGATCATGCGGATCTCGACGTGTTCGGTCTCGGCGCGCTGTCCTATTTGCTGCTCACCGGCAAGGCGCCAGCGGAAGCCCGCGGGGCCCTGGTCGACCGGCTGGCTACGGAGGGGGGCCTGCACCCCTATGCCGTATCCGACAGTGTGTCCGCCGCGCTGGACGACCTGGTCTTTCGGGCCACCGCCTCCGACGTGCAGAACAGGCTGGCGTCCACCGAGGAGTTCCTGCGGCTGCTCGACGCGGCGGAAGCGGATGACGTCGCCGCCGGTGCTGTCGAGGTGGAGGATCCGCTCACCGCCAAGGCAGGCCGGCACGTCGACGCCGAGTGGGAGGTCGTGCGGGTGCTGGGAACCGGCGCCACGGCTCGCGCACTGCTGGTGCGGCGGGTCGAGGAGGGGCTGCCGGACCCAACGTCGCTGCGGGTGTTCAAGGTGGCGCTCGACCAGGAGAAGGGTGCCCGCCTTTACGCGGAGGCGAAGGCGCTGCGCGAGGTGGGCGGCAGCCGCATCGTGAAAGTCCTCGCAGACCCGCGCGAGCTGGGTGGGCGTACGGTCCTGGAGATCGAGTACGCGGGCGGATTCCGGCCTGCGGACGACCACGAGCCGGTCAGTCTGGGGTCCCGGCTGCGCAGTGAGGGGAAACTTGGATACGCCCAACTGGAGCGATTCGGCAAGGATCTCTTCGAGGCCATGGACACGCTGGCCGCACGAGACGTCCGTCACCGTGACATCAAGCCGGACAATCTGGGCCTGTTCAAGCGTCGCGAAGGCTCCTGGCAGCTGATGTTGTTCGACTTCTCCCTGGCTGATGCCAACGACCAGGACCTGCACGCAGGCACCCGCGGCTATCTGGACCCCTTCCTTGGTGGCAGCCGCCGTTCCCGTTACGACGATCATGCCGAGTGGTACGCGGCCGCGGTCACCCTGCACGAGATGGCCTCGGGCGAGCGGCCGGTGTGGGGGGATGGACAGAGCGATCCGCTGACTGTGCCGGACGCTCAGCTCTACGTGGCCCGCGAGCTGTTCGACCCGGCACTGGCCGATGGGCTCGCTGCATTCTTCGAGCGGGCGCTGCACCGTGATGTCGAGCAGCGTTATGACAGCCTCGACCGGATGCAGGACGCATGGCGCGAGGTCTTCCGCCGGGCCGACTCCAAGCGCCCGCCTACGACGCCCGCGACGGTGGACACGCAGGCCGAGGACGTGGAGGACGCCCGTGAGCAAGCCGCTGACGCCGCAGACCTGACGACACCCCTGGATGCCGCAGGTCTGTCGCCGCGAGCCGTGTCTGTTGCGGCTGGGCTCGGTGCCGAAACGGTGGGGCAACTACTGGACATTCCTCCCCACGCGATCTCTCGTGCCCGGGGCGCGGGCAATGTGATCCGCAAGGAGCTGAACCGGCGCCACCGTCAGTGGACTCTGGATCTGCGCAAGCGCAGCGCCCACAAGAAGCCCGCCTCGGTGGCGGCCGATGCTCCGGTGGACGTCCTGGAGTCGGTTGAGGGTCTCGCGGCCCGGTTGACCGCTCCGCCGGGCGGGAGCCTCGCGCATGCCACGGTGCTCGCATGGCTGGGCCTGCCGGGGACGGACGGCGCCCGTGATCTGTCGCTGTGGCCGTCCCAGTCCGTCATCGCCACGACCCTAGAGGTCAGCCAGTCCACCGTCTCGCGGCAGCTGAGTGCCGCACTCGAACAGTGGTCGCAGCTTCCCTGGCTGAACGCGATCCGCGACGAGGTGGCGGCGGTTCTCGCTGGGCAGGGCCGAGTGATAACTGCTCAGGAACTGGCCAACGAGCTACGAGCACGGCACGCATCGAACGATGACGCCGGGAGTATCGCGCAGGATCCGGCCGGTCTCCAGACGCAGGCCCTGGCCGTTGTCCGGGCGGCAGCCGAGATCGAGTCCCGCCGCGATGATGCTTCCGCCGCGACGGCCCAGGAGAACGCGGGAGAAGGCGCGGCCAGGTTCTCGTTCCTGCGCCGCGGCGGTGTGATCCTGCTGGCCCTGGTGGACGTGAGCAGTGACGACCCCACACCGGTGGAACTCGCCGATTACGCAACGTCGCTGGGCCTCAAGGCCGAAGAGGTGGCGGCCCGTGATCCGCTGCCGGGTGGGGCCACGGTCCTGCGCGAGCTGCGCGCGGTGCCCGCGCCGGAGGGGATGACTCCGGTGGCTGACACGCGCCTGCTGACGCTGGCCGCGGCCATGGCAGGCGGAGTCGGTGTCACACCGCGCCTCGAACTGTTTCCGTCCTACCTCAGCCTCGCGAAGGCGCTTCGGATCTCACAGGCTGCCGCCGGCGTCCGCTCGACCGTCGGGATCACCACCGACGAACTGCTGGCGCGGGTACGCGCCCGATTCCCCGGTCTTGCCGCACTCGCCGACGTCACCTTCGTGGAGCTGGAGGAGGCGCTGCCCAAGGCCGACTTCCCGCTGGAGTACCGCCGGGGCACACAGCGATTCTTCCCACCGGTCAGGGAGTCCTCGCACAGCCTGATGATGTTCAGCGGCTCCGTCCTGACGAGTACCGGAGCGCTGTATGACGCCGCACAGGGACAGATCGCGGAGGGCCGCGACCCGCGTCGCGTGACAGAGATACGACTCCAGGAGTCGGTGCGCAGAGGCGGATTCCTGGCCCTCACCGTCAAGGGGGCTTATCTGCCGGGTACGGCACAGAGGCTGGCCGTCCTCTTCGGCGTACAGCCCGTTGATCTTGACGAGCTGTTCCTGACCGCTCTGCGGGAACTGGCGGACGAACAACAGATCAGGTGGCGGGCCCTGCTGAAGGCGGACGGCAAGTTTGCTGCGACCGGCCGCATCGGTGCGGCGCTTGCGTCCTACACCAGGCTCGCGGCCGAGCGTGTCGCCTCCCGCTGTACGGATCTCGCAGAGCAGGCAGGCCCTCGTACGGTGCTGCTCGCACACCAGGCTTCCCTGGTGGCCCGCTACTGGGAAGTCGGCGGCCGTGAACTGCTCGTGGGTCTGCAGCAGTCGGCCCGCAGCAGCACCACCGGACCGCACGGGCTGTGGCTGCTCGTGCCGATGGACGACCCGCAGGCCACCCCGGCCCTGGACGGACGGACCGTGGACGTGGTGGACAGGCAGAGCGAATGGGAGGTGCTGGAGGGGCTGTTCATCAGAGAGCTGTCGCTCCATGCGGCAAGCTGACGGGTTGTCGCGTCGGCCGCACCGAGGGCGACGGAGTTCACCGGATCGGAGCAACCCAGCGCTCTATGATCGGCATCGTGCCGGACGACAAAGCCGCGGGTGCACAGCCCGCAGACCCCGCAGAGCCCACGACCGACTACCCCTGCGCGGGGGAGCGGCACTTCACCGACGCCTGCTATCTCCACGATGACGGAAGGCTGTTGACCGCAGACCACCTCTTCGGTCTGGCGGTGGAGTGCCTGATGAAGGGGCTGCTGCTCAGGTTTGGCACGGCGTACGGGGTCTCCATGAGGAGGAAGCCGGAAACGGATGACAAGGACAGCAACCGGCCCTGGTGGGACAATCCCGGCACGGGTAAACGCGAGCCGTTGGGGCACTGGAGCGAGGTCGTCCAGGCGCTGCCGATACTTCTCAGCGGCCGCTCCGCTCCCTCGCTCCACCACGCCGTCGCGAGACTCTCCGCGGACTTCGACACCTGGGTCGTCGACGACCGCTACACCGATGGCGCGCACCTGGAACCGGCCCTCATGACCCTCCGCAGGGAGTCGGCCACCCTCGCCAGCGACCTGCAATTGCACGTGGCATTCACCGGAAGGCTCCCATGACCTACTACGACGTGCCGGTCCGCTTCGACGAGGCCCGTCCGGCAGCTTTCTCGCTCGCCCGTGAAGTGGCGGGCGAGGGCTTCGACGTACTGCTCGTTCGGGACGTCCTGGGCCGATTCTCCCTCCTGGTGGACGACGCCGAGGGGGAGGACGCGAGCAGGGAGCAGGCCGACCGCTGGCGGGAGCTGGCCGAGTCCCGCCTCGGCCGCTACCGCGGGGAGCGTCCCCTCGTGCTGACCTCCGTCACACGCCTGCCGAGGACGCTGACGGCCCCGCCGCACGCCATGGACGTCGTGGAGGCCACCGGCACGACGGGCTCGGTGCGCTTCCTCGACAACACCGTGGTGGGCGAGGACTGGTCCAGGGTCACGCTCCCCTCCACCGACGAGCAGGAAGAGGGGGCGCAGAAGCAGCCCGTCCGGCGCACCGCCCTGTACGGCTTCAAGGGCGGCGTGGGCCGCACCACGGCCGCCGCAGTGCTGGCGCGGGCCCTTGCCGACGACGGGAAGATCGTGCTCGTCGTCGACCTCGACCTGGAGTCGCCCGGGGTGGGACCACTCCTGCTCGGATCGGGCACCCTGTGCCGGCACGGCGTTGTGGATCATCTGGTGGAGTCGGCGCTGGACAACGCTGAAGGGCTGGAGATCGTGGCCCGCTCCGGCTACACCCCCCGCAACAAGGGCGAGCTGTGGATCGCCCCGGCGCGCGGCGCGGGCACCGATGGAGTACGTAACGGATACGTGGACAAACTCAACCGGGTGTACGCGGACGCGGGCGGGGCCCGTTTCGCCGACCGGCTGGCTGCGACGGTCCGCGCCTGCGAGGACGCGGTGGCACGAGGCGACAGCGGGCGCGGCCCGGACGTGGTGCTGCTCGACAGCCGGGCGGGCATTCACGATGTGGCCGCCGTGACCATCTCGCACCTGTGCGACTACGCCCTGCTGTTCGGCGCGGACAACGCACAGACCTGGGCGGGGTACGGCGACCTGTTCGAGGCGTGGGCGGTGTCGGGGCAGGCCGCAGCCATCCGGCAGAAGCTGCGCATGGTCGCGTCGATGGTGCCGGACTCGGCGCACTACTCGAAGGACGTCCACCTCAAGTCCTTCCGCGCGGAGGCATTCAGGACCTTCGGCGTCCTCTACGCATCGCTGACACCGGAAGAGGTCGCCGGTGACGGGAAATCGGCCTGGGACCTGGACGACGACCCGGCACCGCACTCCCCGATCCCGATCCTCTTCGAACCGGGCATGGTCGGCATGAACGTGCCCGACTCCCCCGACTGGCAGGAGCGTGCCTTCGTGGAGGCCGCGTACCGTGACTTCCTGAGCACGGCCGTACCCCTGATCATGGCGGGCCCGGCCGGCGAGGCCCCCGCCGAGCCAGAGGAAGTCAGCCTGTGACCGATCCGCTGTCCCCCGGCGAGTACCGCGGCCTGCTCCTGCACGCGCTGGAGGGCACCGTCGACGCGGACACCCGCCCCCCCACCCCGCACACCCTGTACATGCCGGACGCACACCGCACCGCCCTGTACGTGGACAGTACGGTCGTGCTGGGGGACCGAGGCGTCGGCAAGACCTTCTGGGCGCGCTCGCTCCTCGACGCCGAGCTGCGCGAGGCCGCGGCCGACGAGTACCGCATCTCCCGGCTGCGCCGACTGCGCGTCACCGGTGGTTACGGCATGGACATGTTCTCCCCGCACTATCCGGGCCCGCTGGTCCTGCCTTCCCTGCTTGACGGTGGCGCCCGCCCGGAGGAGATCTGGTACGCCGTCCTGCTCACGGCACTGGGACAGCCCGAGTTGCGGGCGACGGCCGACTGGGCCGCGCGCATCGCATGGCTGCGCACGCATGCCCCGGAGGCGGAGGCCACCCTAGCCCGGGCGGACGCGCGCGCCGCAGCCGAGGACGAGGTGCAGCTGCTGGTCTTCGACGGCCTGGAGCACCTGCACCGCGACTGGGAGACACGCAACCGGCTGATCGCCGAACTGCTCCGGGTGGCGTTGCGGATGCGCTTCGGCACCCGCAACATCCGGCTGAAGGTCTTCCTGCGCCACGACATGTTCGAGGCGGCCAAACAACTTTTCCCCGACGCCTCCAAACTGTCGGGCAACGGCGCCCGCCTGGAGTGGGAGCACGCCGATCTGTACGGTCTGCTCTTCCACCACCTGGGGAACGGGGCCGAAAGCGAAGGCGACGCGATCGACGCGCTGGAGGCGGCCGACGACTCGGCGGCACGCTTCCGCCACTTCACCGGCGGCTGGGACGACCCGGCGCCCTCGGGACCCCTCCGGTACGCGCCTCCGCACATCCTTCGCAATGAGGAGAAGACTCAGCGGCCGCTGTTCGAGCGCATCGCGGGCCCCTACATGGGCACCAACATCCGTCAGGGCCGCCCCTATACCTGGCTGCCCAACCACCTGATGGACAGCAAGGGCCTGATCAGCCCGCGCAGCTTCCTCAAGGCGCTCCACGCCGCCGCCGCGACGACCGCCGCCGCGCACTCCTCGCACCCTTACGCGCTGCACCACGATGCCATCCGCTCAGGGGTGCGGGAGGCGTCCAGGGTCCGGGTCGACCAGGTCAGCGAGGACACGCCGTGGGTGGATCTGGCGATAAGGCCGCTCGCAGGCTGCCAGGTACCGATCTCCCAGGGTGACGTCATCCGCGTGTGGGAGCGGGACAACCTCTCCGCGCGGCTGCGTGAGGACGCGGCCCACTACACCCAGGCCGACCGCCCCGAGCTGGTCCGCACCGGACCCCGCCACCCCGACGACTTTCCGCGCCTCGTCGAGGAGCTCATCGACCTCGGTGTACTGCGTCGCCGGGACCAAGGCCCTGCCGACAAGTTCTCGCTCCTCGACCTGCCCGACATCTACCGCCTCGCCTTCGGCTTGGGCCGCCGCGGCGGGATTCCGCTGGTGGGCCGGTAGGAGCGGGGCACGCCCGTTCGGGGGTCCGGCCTGGCAGGATGGACCAGATGGCGTGTGAGAGCAACCGCGCCGGACCCAGAACGAGAGGACAAGAGGTACTCCGGTGCCCTCCGAGGAAGCCCGTACGACCACCGAAGCGCCGGACGCCCCTGCCGCGCCGCCGCACGCCACCCTCCTCAAGGACCTCCAGAAGCAGGTCGCGCTCCTGGAGGAGGATCTGCGCAGGCGGGCCCAGGAGGACAGTGACCAGACCCGGGCACTGAAGGCGGAGTACGAGGAGGCCGCGGGTAAGCGCACCGAAGCGGCCCGGTACGAGTCATGGCTGGAGGAACGGGTGGTGCAGATCGCCGCCGCCTGGGTCCTTGCCTGTGTCTTCGTCCGCTTCTGCGAGGACAACGGTCTGGTCCCCGACGCCCGCATCTCCGGTCCGGGGGAGCGGCTGGTCGAGGCGCAGGACAACCACGACGCGTTCTTCCGCGAGAATCCCCAGCTGAACGACCGCGACTGGCTCAAGGAGTGCTTTCGCAAGCTGGCCGGTGAGCACGCCGTCACCGAGGGCCTCTTCGACTCCGGTTACAACCCCCTGTGGGAGCTCGACCCGTCCTACGACGCCGCCGCCCGCCTGCTCTCCTTCTGGCGTGAACGCGGCTCGGACGGCCGGCTCCGTCACGACTTCACCGATCCCACCCTCAACACCCGTTTCCTCGGCGACCTCTACCAGGACCTGTCCGAGCACGCCCGCAAGACGTACGCGCTGCTCCAGACCCCGGAGTTCGTCGAGAAGTTCATCCTCGATCTCACGCTGACCCCTGCGCTGGAGGAGTTCGGCCTCGACCCGGTGTGGAAGCACCGCCCCGAGGGCTGGACGGGCGAGACGTACGAAGAGATCGACACCGACGGGGCCCCGATCACCGTGGTGCGCGGTCTGCGCTGCATCGACCCGGCCTGTGGCTCCGGCCACTTCCTGCTTGAGCTCTTCAAGCGGGCCCTGGCGGCGTGGCGAGAGGCCGATCGGGGAGCGGAGAACTGGCTCCTGGTACGCCGAGCCCTGGAGTCGGTCCACGGCGCCGACAAGAACCCCTTCGCCGCCTCCATCGCTCGCTTCCGACTGCTGGTCGCGGCCCTTCAGGAGTGCGGGGAGCAGAGGCTGTCCGCCATGCCCGGCATGCCGATCCGCATTGCCGTCGGGGACTCGCTGCTGCACGGACGAGAGGCGGGCCGCGACACGGACCGGACCCTGGACGATGCCGTACGCGAGGACGAGACGTTCACCTACCGCACGGAGGACGTCAAGAGGCACGTGAAGGAGGCCGACCTGCTGGGGCGCGGCTCGTATCACGTGGTCGTCGCCAATCCGCCGTACATCACGGTCAAGGACAAGACCGAGAACGAGAACTACCGCAAGATCTACTGGGCCTGCTCGGGAAAGTACGCACTGTCGGTGCCTTTCGCGCAGCGCATTTTCGAGCTTGCGGTGCGGGGGAGCGGGGATCACCGGGTGGGTGGCTTCACCGGGCAGATCACGTCGAACTCGTTCATGAAGAGGGAATTCGGGGCGACGCTGATCGAGTCGTTCTTCCACGGGGGGCCTTACAAGGATCCGCAGACGCGGCGCAGGCGCGACTTCCCGGGAGTGGAACTCACGCATGTGCTGGACACGTCCGGGGCGTTCATCCCTGGGCACGGTACGCCGACAGTGATCTTGGTGGGACGTAACCGGACAGCTTTGCAGCGGGAGCCGATTCGGGCAGTGCTGGGGGTGCGGGGGGAACCTGGCCAGCCGGAGGACCCGGCGCAGGGCGTGGTGTGGCAGGCGATTGTTTCGCAGTGGCGGAAGCCGGGGGTGGGGTCTGAGGAGTGGGTGACTGTTGAGGACCGGCCTCGATCCGACCTGGCCTCATTTCCGTGGAGTTTGTCGGGGGGCGGGGCGTCCGGGCTGATGAACAGGGTGGAAAGGGCACCTCGTAGACTCGGTGCGCTTCTCGACGGGAAGATCGGGTTCGCGAGCTTCCCTGGTCAGGACGAGGTGTTCTTCCTGACCCCGTCCTGGTTCCGTCAACGGCCAGATGCGCTGGAACTGCGTCGTCCTCTGGTCACAGGCGATGTCGTACGAGACTGGGACATCGATGCAGAGGCGCCGGCTCTGGTGCCGTACGACGCGGATCTTGAGCCCATCGCGTATGAGCCGCAGACAAGGTGGGGACAGCATCTGTGGACCATGCGCACACAGCTCGGGTCCACGACCGGGTTCGGCGGCAAGACACGCGCCGAGTCCGATGAGCCGTGGTGGACGTGGTATCGGTGGGTGGCGGATCGGTATCGGACACCGCTGACTATTGCGTATGGCGAAGTCGCCACTCATAACCACTTCGTGCTGGACGGGGGCGGAAAGGTTTTCAAGCAGACCGCACCCGTGATCAAGCTGCCCGAGTCCGCGAGCGAGGAGCAGTATCTTGAATTGCTGGGGGTGCTGAATTCCTCAGTAAGCTGCTTCTGGATGAAGCAAGTGAGTCACGTCAAGGGTGGCAGCGGGATTGGGCGAGGCATTCAGGATGAAGCCTGGGAGAACCGCTACGCGTTTAACGGGACTCGTCTACAGGAGTTTCCTGTCCCGGCTGAACTGCCTCTTCTGTGGTCCCGTCAACTCGATTCCCTTGCTCAGCAATTGGCCAGCCAGGAGCCCGCTGCCTTCACATCTCCAGGCGTCGCGGCTCCCACCCGCGAAACCCTCGAAGCCGCCAAGGGCGAGCAGGAGCGGATTCGCGCGCGGATGATCCTGCTCCAGGAGGAGCTGGACTGGACCGTGTACGGGTTGTACGGGCTGCTGACCCCCGCCGAGGTCGCTCGGACCACGCTGCCCGGCGACCCTATGGAGATCGTCGACGCTAACGTGCCTGAACTCAAGCTCGGCCAGCGGGCGTTCGAGATCGCTCTGGCTCGCAGCGGGATGGAAACCTCCTGGTTCGAGCGGCACGATTCCACTGATAATCGGACCACCGAGGTCCCCGTCGAGGGCTGGCCCGAGCCCTACCGGCAAATCGTTCAGGCACGTCTCGATCTCATCGCCGAGAACAAAGACATCCGCCTCATCGAGCGGCCGGAGTTCAAGCGCCGCTGGTCCACCAAGAAGTGGAAGGACCGCGAGGCCGCCGCCCTGCGGTCCTGGCTGCTCGACGCCTGCGAGCGTGAGGAGCTGTGGTTCGAGGAGCGGGACGGACTCGACTCCCCCCGCCCGCTCACCATCTACCAGCTCGCCGATGCCCTCCGTCACGACCAAGACGTCCAAGACGTCGCTGCGCTCTATGCTGCCGACCACCTCGGCGCGCGCGACGTTCCGACCTCCACGGTCCTGGCGGCCGTCGTCGAGTCCGAGCACGTCCCCCACCTGGCCGCCCTCCGCTACAAGGAGTCCGGTCTGCGCAAGCGTGCCCAGTGGGAGGCGGTGTGGCAGGAGCAGCGCAAGGAGGACGAGGACGGCGAGCGGCGCGACATCAAGCCGCCGCCCAAGTACACCTCCGCCGATTTCCTCCAGCACAGCTACTGGTCGAACCGCGGCAAGCTTGACGTCCCCAAGGAGCGGTTCGTTTCCTACCCGGGTTCATCGCCGGACAACGATCCCTCCCTCCTGATCGGCTGGGCGGGCTGGAATCACCGCCACCAGGCCGAAGCCCTCGTCAATCTTCTCAACGACCGTTTCAACGTGGATGGTTGGTCCAAGGAGGACCCTCGCTACGTTCCGCTCCTCGCCGGACTCGCGGAGATCATGCCGTGGGTCAGGCAGTGGTACAACGCGTACGACGAGGAGTGGGAGGGGAACCCGTCCGAGGACTTCGACAGCGCCCTCACCGCTGGCCTGTTCGGCCGTGACCTCTCCCGGGCGGACCTTGAGGCATGGCGTCCGGAGAAGAAGGGTCGGGGTCGCCGCAAGGGTGGTGACTAGCTCCAGCTCTGAACACGGCTGAGGGACCGGGGCTCGATGTCCCGGCCCCTCTCCTGTTCAAGGTTTCAGCCGCGCCTGTCCGCCATCTTCAGGAACGCAGCCCACTCCGCGGGGGCGACCGTGAGGACGGGCCCGGCGGCTCGCTTCGAGTCCCGTACGTGAACAAGCGCGTCCGCCCGGGCAACCTCGACGCACTGGCCGCCGTCTCCGGAGCTGTAGCTGCTCTTTGCCCAAAGCAGTTTGGCCGGTTTTCTGCTGTTCGCTGTCACAACTCTCCCAAGAGCTTCTCGATCCAGTCCAGCGACTCCTTTGGAGTCAAGGCCTGGGCCCGCAAGATGCCATACGTGGCTTCGAGATTCTGCACTTTTGCCAGGTCCGCATGCACGATGCTCTGGCTCTGCGCTTCCACGTAGGCCATCCTGCGCCGAGCCTTCGAGAGGAGCAACGTGAAGGGGCCTGCCAAACTGGCGTGTTCGTCGCGTTCGATCGGCGTCACTTGGATCTCGACGTTCCGCTGATGCCCCACGATCAGCAGTTGTTCCAACTGGCATCGCAACACCCTGCGTCCGCCCAACGGCCGCCGCAGCGCCGCCTCTTCAATGACGAAGCTCATGAGTGGCGCAGGCCTGCGCGTGAAGATCTTCTGCCGCATCAGTCGCGCCGCGAGGCGTTGTTCGACGGTTACTTCGTCGAGCAGGGGGCGCCACATCTCGAACACAGCCCGCGCGTATTCCTCGCACTGGAGTAGTCCGTTCGCCAAGAGGGCGTCGTAGGCATGCAGCTCAACGGCCTCTGCCTCCAGGTGGGCGAACTTTTGGAAGAACCCGGATACCGCGCCTTCTCCACCTCCCCCTTCATCACCCCAGCACCCCACCCGCCCCCAGCACCCGGTCCAAGTCGTCCACCAGCCCCGGCTTCGGGATGCGCCGCCCCTATTCCACCGACGCGATCTGCGCTTCCCCGTACCCCACCAGTGCCCCCAGCTCCGCCTGGGTGAGGCCCGCCGCCTCCCGGAGCAGCTTCACCTGGCGGCCGAAGCAGCGCAGGAACCCGCTTCCCGCCTCTCCCGCGTCCGCGCCCACCTCCGCCACCGTGTCCGTGTCCACATCAGAGTCCATCAGATCCATGTCCGCCGCCCCTGGCCGTTGAGCCCCAACAGCGCCCACACCCAGGCAAGTTAATCAGCGTACGGACAGCCCTCCCGCCCGCGAGGGCCGATCGCGGAGACTTCTCCCATGTGGGTGACACCACGGACGTGCGGTGGCCCCGTACAACCCCGACAACCGCCCCCACCCGCCCCCACCCGCCCCACCCGCCCCACCCGCCCCGACAGCAGTTCTCCGTACCGGCTCACCCCCTGTCCGTGCCGGTCCCGGCCGCGCCACCGTCGGCGTATGACAACTCCCTCACCCGCTCCCTTCGAGCTGCGCTTCACCTCCACTCCACGAGGTGCCCGGCTCGCCCGGCGCCTCGCCGCGCACTGCCTCGATGCCTGGGGGTACGGCTACGACACGCCCGCTCACCACGATGCGAGCCTCGTTGTCGCGGAGCTCGCTGCGAACGCCGTCACGCACGGTGCGGTACCCGGCCGTGACGTACTGCTGCGCCTCACTCTGCTCCCGGCACAGGGACGACAGGAACAGCTGCGCATCGAGGTCAGCGACACCCGGGGGGAACGTCGGCCCGCCATCCGCACCCCCACCACCGCCATTGCCCCCATGCTCGAAACGGGGCGAGGCCTCCTGATCGTCGCCGCGCTCGCCGAGAGCTGGGGAGTGGAGCCCCGGAGGGGCGCGCCCGGCAAGACGGTCTGGGCGGTGGTGACCTTGATCGCTCCGGTTTCCGTGACCGTCCGCTCTGCGGCCGTACCCCTGGCACCATAGAGAGACGTGGTGTGTGCGGGACGCGGGCGAAGGCCCGGGCCCCGCCGGGAGCAGGTGTGGGGAGCGGAAGCGGCGGATGGCGCGAGGCAGCGGGACCGTACTGAAGGACGTCCTCGACATCAAGGAGGACCTCCACTCCGGCGACTTCAAGGTCGCGCTGACCGAGGGGTTCGCCGGGAAGGCTGCCGGGTCGGTCGACGACTACGTCGTCACCCCGCAGCTCCAGGAGCAATTCCGTACAGCGCTGAAGGTGGTCGGCAGGGCCGTCCGCACGAACGGTTCGTACGCCGCCTACCTGCACGGCTCCTTCGGTTCCGGCAAGAGCCACTTCCTGTCCGTGCTGCACGCCGTACTCAACGGGGACGAGGCCGTTCAGGGCAAGGACCGGCTGCGGGAGGTCGTCGCCGAGCACGCGGACTGGCTGCCCGGCAAGAAGTTCCTGATGGTGCCCTACCACCTGGTGGGCGCGGCCAGCCTGGAATCCGCGCTGCTGGGCGGGTATGTGAAGACGGTGCGCGAGGAGCGCCCGCGTGAGGCGACGCCGCTGGTGTTCCGGGCCGACTCGCTGCTCGCGGACGCGCGGGCGCTACGCGAGAACATCGGCGACGAGGCGTTCATCCGGCTGCTGCCCGCACCTGTGGCCCCCCACCCGGCGGCCGCCACCAGTGACGCCACGGACACCGCCGAGGACGACGAGGACGGGGATCTGCAGCCCATCGGCGCCGCGCCGGTGCTCGGCTGGACCACCGGCGCCCTGGACGCGGCTTTCCGAGCTCCGGCCGGCGACCCGCAGCGGGACCAGCTGCTCACCGCCCTGTTCAGCGGACCCAACAAGTCATACGCGGACAGCGTCAGCGGGGACGCCGCAGCGTACGTCTCGCTGGACGACGGGCTCAGCGAGATGAGCAAGCACGCACAGCGGCTCGGCTACGACGGTGTGGTGCTGTTCCTGGACGAGCTGGTGCTGTGGCTGCAGGCCAGGATGTCCGACCGGACGTTCATCAACGACGAGATCCAGAAGCTCGTCAAGCTGATCGAGTCGAGCAACCCGAACCGGCCGGTGCCGATCGTCTCGTTCATCTCTCGCCAGCGCGACCTGTCCCAGCTCGTCGGCTCCGAGATCCTCGGTTCGGACGTGGAGAACCTCCAGCAGGCCATGGAGTACCTCAAGGAGCGGGTCACCGTCATCGGCCTGGAGGACAGCAACCTCCCAGACATCATCAAGGAGCGCGTCCTCAAGCCGCGCCCGGGGCAGGAGCAGGCGCTCGACGCCGCGTTCGCCGGGGTCGACAGGGCGGGACAGCTGGTCAAGGACGTCCTGCTCGACGGCGAGGGCGCCACGGGGGCCGACTGGGACGACTTCCGGGCCGTCTACCCGCTCTCGCCGGCCCTGCTGAACGTACTGGTCGCCCTCGCCGGCACGCTCCAGCGCGAACGCACGGGTCTCAAGCTCGTCCAGCAGCTCCTGGAGAAGAACGCGGACGCGGAGATCGGGCGGCTGATCCCGCTCGGCGACCTGTGGGACGTACTCGTCGACAACCAGAGCACTGCGTTCACCGCGAGGCTCCAGCAGGAGTCGGAGACCGCCCGCCGCTTTCACGAGCGGGCCCGTCGCTTCCTGCTGGGCAAGTACGGCAGCGCCGACCACCCCGACTTCATCGCCGACGACCGCTTCGTCAAGACGCTGCTGCTCGCCGCGCTCGCCCCCGACGTGCCCGCGCTGCGCCGCCTCACCGCCAGCAGGCTCGCTGCCCTCAACCACGGATCAGTGCGCTCGCGCGCCGTGCCCGTACGGGACAAGGTCGTCCAGCGGATCCGGGCGTTGCAGGGCGAGTTCCCCTCGGAGCTGCGCTCCGAGGGGAGTGACGACCCGGTGTACTCGCTGCACCTGTCGGACTTGGACATCGAGCCGATCCTCGCCGCCGTCGTCGGCGAGGACAAGGCCGGACCGCGGCGCACCTGGCTGCGTGAGCGGCTGTGGGAGGAGCTGGGCCTCACCGGGAAACAGGGCCAGCTCGTCGACGAGAAGAAGATCGTCTGGCGGGGCTCGGAGCGCACCGTGGAGTTCGTGTTCGGCATGGTGCGCGACCCGCGCAGCATCGCCGACGAGGCCTTCGAACCAGCCACCGCGGGGAACCTGCGCATCGTCCTGGACTGCCCCTACGACGAGGAGACCGGCCACTCCCCGGACGACGCCTACCGCCGGGTCACCGCGCTGCAGCGGGCGAACCCGTCCGGCACCCCGGTCCTGGTCTGGCTGTGCGACCACTTCTCCGAGCAGCGCAAGGCCCAGCTCGGTCAGCTCATGCGGATCAACTTCCTGCTGGAACGCGACCGGCTGTCGGAGTACATCCGCAACTTCTCGCCGGACGACCGGGCCAAGGCCCGCCGCCAGCTGGAGCACGGCCGCGAGAACCTCACCCGCACTCTGGTCGAATCCCTGCGCGAGGTCTACGGGCTCGCCGAGGTCACCGAGGGCACCCGGGGAGCGGAGGTGTACGACGGCCAGCACGTGCTGTCGCTGCAGCCCGAGTACCCGCGCCCGCAGCCCGAGGGCAGCAAGCCGTTCGGGCAGGCCGTGAACCAGCTCGCCGACGGACTGCTCACGGCTCTTTACCCCAAGCACCCCGACTTCGGCCCCGGACCTGGCAGCACTCCGAAGGCCGTCACGCCGGGCGAGCTCACCACCGCCCTGGAGTGGATCACCAGGGCCATGGACGAGGGCGGACGCATCGAGGTCGAGCCGAAGGACCTGCGGACCGTCAAGCGCGTCGTGGAGGCCCTGAAGCTCGGCGGCGTCCACGACGGCCCGCTCGTGATCGGCGGCACCGAACTGCGTACCCGGATCAACCGGGCCGCAGCCGCCCACAAGCAGGACGGTGAGCTGGCGGTGGAGGACATCCGCAACTGGCTCAAGGACGACCTCGGTATCGGCGGCCTCAGCAAGCTGGTCTCCAGCCTCCTCATCGCCGCCTACGCCCTCCTCGACGACCGCTCGTGGGCGCTGTACTCCGGCACCGAGACCACGCCCCCGCCGCTCGCCGACATCAGCCTCGGCTGGAAGCTGCGCTCCCAGCAGCTGCCCACCGAGGAGGAGTACGACACCGCCAGGGACCGGGCCGGGCGGCTCTTCGGCGTTCCCGCCAAGCCGGGACTGTTCGCGCGGAACGTCAACAAGCTCGCCGCCGAGGTCATGGCCCGTGTGGAGACGTACGACAAGAGCGTCGGCGGGGTGCGCACCGTGCTGAAGCGGCACGCCGCGCTCCTCGGGCTCGACGACGTCACCGCGACCCCGCGCGGCGCCCTGCTGCGCGAGGCCGAAGCCCTCCTCGCCCGGCTCCGTCGCCACACCGACGACGCCACCGGCCTGGTGAGCGAGCTGGCCTCCGTCTCGTACCAGACACGGGCCCGGGACCTGTCCCACGCGATGGGCAGCGCCGCAGAGGTACTGACCGCCCTGAACGACACCGACTGGCGGCTGCTGGCCAGCGTGCGTGCCCTCACCGGCCGCGACGACAGCATCGGCGACCGGTCCCAGCAGCTCATGGACCGCATCAGTGAGGCGGCACACGCCCCGGAGCGCGAACGGTCACTCGGCCCCGAACTCGACGCCGTCCGCAAGCACGGACTCGGGCTGCTCGACGACGCTCTGAACCTGGAACGGCCCGCTCCCATCCCTGTTCCGGTCGAGCCGACCGCCGAGATCGACGCCGATCGGATCCCGCTCTCCCAGCACGGCAACCCGCCCGTGTCCTCGGACCCGACCAACCTCGTGGGGGGGGAACAGGACCCGCTGACCTGGGACCCCGAGCCCGGACCCGGCACCCTGCCCCGGGCCGGACGGCATGTCATCGCCCCCGGACAGGCCGCGCTCCACGCCGATCTCGACGCCGTACGCGAGGCCATCGAAGCGTTCCGCGCCCTGCACCCGGACACGCCGGTGGAGATCTCCTGGCGTGCACAGCAGGAAGGTGAGACCCCGTGACGGCCACCCGGCCCGTCGCGGGCCGACGCGCCATCGAGATGCTCCTGCACAGCGAGCTCAAGGAGGCCCCGGGACGTCGGCTCGTCCTCGTCGACGCCGTCTGGGACGCCGCTGAAAAGGACACGGAGTTCACCGTCCCGGTGGGGGAGGGGAAACACCGCCGGGTCGTCGTCACCGACCAGGACTCACCGCTCGGTGTCACGGATGCCTGGCACCGGCACATGGGGGGAAGCGACCCGCAGGACGACAGCGTCCTCGTCGTCACCGGCACCGTACCCGCCGAGCAGCTCAGCCTGGACCTGCGCGCCCACGCCGTACATCGCCAGCCGCTGCACGTCGACCGGGCGGAGATCGTCACCCAGCTCTTCGGGGCCTCCGACCTGGACCCGCGGATGCTCGGTGAGCACTGGCTCCTCGACGGGCTGCTGCAGGCCGAACCCCTGGACGGCTGGCCCCGCACCGGTGCCGTCCTTACCCGCGACCGAGCCGTGCGCGCTCTGCTCGACGCACGCCTGGGCCTGGGCAGCGTCGCCTCCGCCACCCTGGACCTGGACGCGGATGCCCTCTTCTCCTGGACCCGCAGCCCGGCCGGACCCGCCCGCTACGCCGCCCTGGCCGACAGCGAACGGAACGGACTGCAGACCTGGCTGACACGCGTCGTCGGCCCGGCCGCTGAGACCCTGCTCACACTGGCCGCCGAGGGCCGCGGCGGCGACGCGCTCCCACTGGGCGCGCTCGCCTCCGCCGCACTGGCCTCCGCGGCCCCCGAAGCCGCGGGGTTCGCCCTCGGGACCTTGTTCGGCCCGGCTCTCGCCTCCTTCGACACGCTGCGGCCGTTCGCCGACGCCGCCACCGGTGTGCTCACCCGCTGGATCGCCAGGGCAGAGGGCGCCGCGCCCACCGATGCCGCCCGCGACCGGGTTCTGGCCGTGCTGGAACGCGCCGACCGGCTGGCCGCCGACGCCCGCCTCACCGACCACGTACGTGGCGACCGACTGCTCCCGTCCGGCTATCTGGGGCGGCTGCGCACCCTGGCTGCCTGCCTCGGCAGTCGCGGTAACGGCGCCATCACACTGGCCGAATCCGCGCTGCGCGACCTGGAATCCCATCAGCTCGCCATGGTCCACGGGGATTCCACTGAGACCGCCCGCACCGCCGTCCGCCTGATGCGCTGGCTCGCCACCGAACCCGCCGCGCCCGCCACCGTCGCCCAGGCCGTGCAACAACACATGTCCTCGTCCGGCTGGGCCGATCTGGCCGTCGCCGTCCTCGCGGAAGGCGACGCCTCCCGCGACACCGCAATCGGCGAGGCGTACCGCAAGCTGATAGGAGCCGCCCGCGTCCGCCGCACCGCCGCCGACGCCCGTTTCGCCGGGCTGCTCGTCACCTGGACCGAGAACGCCTGCCAGCAGGCCGACGGTGGTGCGCTGCTCATCGAAGACGCCCTCGCCAAGGCCGCGGCCCCGTTGTCCCACAACGGCGGACGTCCGCTGATCCTCGTGCTCGACGGCATGAGCGCGGACATCGCCGTCGGCCTCGCCGCCGAGCTGGACCGGCGCGTGTGGACCGAGGTGGTGCCCGCCGCCTCGGGAACCGCAGGACCGCAGCGACTGGCGGCCGTTTCCATGCTGCCGTCCATCACCCGCTACAGCCGGGCCTCACTGCTGAGCGGCCGACCCTGCGAGGGCGGACAGTCCGCCGAGCGCAGCGGGTTCAGCGCCTTCTGGCGGCGCCGCCACCGCGAGGCGCACCTCTTCCACAAGGGCTACGAGGGCCCGCCAGGGCACCGGCTCGCCCCCGAACTGGTTCAGGCCCTCGCCTCGGACGACATCGTCGCGGTCGTCCTCAACACCATCGACGAAGCCCTGGACGACGGCCGGGAGGGAGCCGGTGGCCGCTGGCAGCTCGCCGGCATCGGCAAGCTGCCCGATCTGTTGAACGCCGCCCGGGATTACGGGCGCCCCGTCGTCCTGGTCTCCGACCACGGCCATGTCATCGACCGCACCGAACGAGGCCACCTGCCCGCGGAGGTCACCGGAGTGCGGGGGGCACGCTGGCGTACCGGCGAGCCGAGGGATGGCGAGGTCGTCCTGGCAGGTTCACGCGTGCTCACGGACGGCAAACGCATCACCGCTGCCTGGCGCGACGACCTGCGCTACAGCGCCCGCGCCGCCGGATACCATGGCGGCGCCTCGCTCGCCGAGGTCACCGTCCCCGTGATCACCCTGGTGCCCTCCGGCGGAGCGGTGCCGTCGGGGTGGGTGCTGCTGCCACTCGAGACGATCGAGCCCTCATGGTGGACGGCGTCCGACAGCACTGAGGCCCCTCCGGCAGCCGCTCCCGCCTTCGAAGTCGCACGGGAACAGGCGCCCGTCGCGGTCGGGGCCGGTTCCGATGCCCTCACCCTCGGCCTGCGTACCGTACGTAGCGCCTCGTACAAGTCCCAGCTCGAATTCGTCCGCGGTGCACCCGAGCGGAAGGCGGTCGCCGCGGCCCTGGACGCCTTGGACGCGGCAGGCGGAAAACTCTCACCCGGCGCGGTCGCCGCCGCCGCCCAGTCCGCCACCGGCAAATCTCAGCGCAACCCCGCCCGTTTCGCCACGATGCTGGAACGACTCCTCAACATCGACGGCTACCCGGTGCTCCGTCTCGTCGAGTCCGGGCGCACCGTACAGCTGGACCGCGCCCTGCTGGAGCAGCAGTTCCCGTCCTCGAAAGGCACCGCATGACCCGCCCGGTCCTCGACATCAGCGCCGCGCGCCGCCGCGACGTGGTCGACGCGCTGCGCCGCGGCACCGTCCCGCAGGCAGGGCTCGGGTTGTTCGCCGTCGGCCTCGACCGCTTCGAAATTGCGCTCGACGACGACCTGGCCACCGTCGCTCGGGGTGGGGCCGCTTTCCACGCCCTGCGCGGTGAGTACGGATCCGGCAAGACCTTCTTCGCCCGCTGGCTCGCAGAACGGGCCAAACGGCGTGGACTCGCCGTCAGCGAGGTCCAGATCTCCGAGACGGAGACTCCGCTGCACCGCCTGGAAACCGTCTACCGTCGGCTCACTGAGCGACTGGCGACCGCCACCCACCAGCCATCCGCACTGCGTGCCGTCATCGACTCCTGGTTCTACGCGCTGGAAGAGGAAGTGCTGGCGGGCGGGGAGGCGGCAGAAGACGATGAAGCGGCACTGGCAATCGCAGTCGACGCCCTTCTGGAACAGCGACTGGCCGCAGTTGCCCGTACTACCCCCGCCTTCTCAGCTGCGCTGCGCGGCTACCGGCGTGCCGTGGCGGCAGGCGACGGAGCCCTCGCTGAAGCCCTCATCGCCTGGATAGGCGGACAGAAGTCGGTGGCCGCCGCCGCGAAACGAGCCGCGGGAATCCGCGGAGACCTCGATCACTTCGCCGCCCTCGGTTTCCTCCAGGGTCTACTCACCGTGCTGAGGGACTGCGGACACCCCGGGCTTCTGCTGGTCTTCGACGAAGTCGAGACCTTGCAGCGGGTACGCGGCGACGTCCGCGAAAAGTCCCTGAACGCGCTGCGCCAGCTCCTCGACGAGATCGACACGGGCCGATTCCCCGGCCTCTTCCTCGTCATCACCGGCACCCCGGCCTTCTACGACGGCCAACAGGGAGCGCAGCGTCTCGCGCCCCTGGCCCAGCGACTGGCCACGGACTTCACCACCGACCCGCGCTTCGACTCACCGCGCGCCGTGCAGCTGCGCCTGCCCGGCTTCGACCTCGCCTCCCTCGGCGATCTGGGACGCAGCGTCCGCGACATCTATGCCGCAGACGCCCGCCACCCCGAACGGCTCGCCCAACGCGCGGACGACGCCTACCTGGACGAACTGGCAGGTGCCGTCACCGGCGCGCTCGGCGGGAAAGTCGGCATCGCCCCGCGTTTGTACCTGCGCAAACTGGTCGCCGACGTCCTCGACCGGATCGACGAGTTCAATGACTTCGACCCGAGACGGCACTACGCCCTCACCTTGCAGACGACTGAGCTCAGCGCAGTGGAACGCAACGCGGCTACCAGAGCAGCGGACATCCCTCTGGACCTGCCGTGACACGCCGTCCGCCCGACGACGCAGAATCATGGCCCGCCCCCGACGCGTTCGACCTGCTGGATCCCGTGCTCCAGCACCACGTCGTCAACAGCCTCGGCTGGCCGGCCCTGCGTCCGCTCCAGGAAGATGCCGTCTCACCGCTCCTGGCGGGCCAGGACGCCGTACTCCTGGCCCCCACCGCCGGCGGCAAGACGGAAGCCGCCGTCTTCCCCCTGCTGAGCCGTATGAACCGCAGTGGGTGGAAGGGCACCAGCGTTCTGTACGTGTGCCCGCTCAAGGCACTTCTCAACAACCTCCACCCCAGGCTGGAGATGTACACGGGCTGGTTGGGCCGCACCACGGGCTTGTGGCACGGGGACGTCACCACTTCACGCCGACGCCGTCTCCTGATCCAGCGCCCCGACATTCTGCTGACCACACCCGAATCCCTGGAGTCGATGCTGGTCAGCACGCACGTCGACCACCGCTCCTTCTTCAGCGGCCTGCGGTCGGTCATCGTCGACGAGGTACACGCCTTCGCCGGGGACGACCGGGGCTGGCACCTGCTGGCCGTTCTCGAACGCCTGGGACGAATCGCAGGTCGTCCGCTCCAGCGTGTCGGCCTGTCCGCGACGATCGGCAACCCCGCCGAACTCCTCGGCTGGCTGCAAGGGTCAGGGCATGGCACGCGGGTCGGACGGGTTATCGCACCCCCGTCCCAGCCACCAACTCCTCCGACGGACGCCACCAGTCCCGTCGGCGACATCGAACTCGACTACGTAAGGTCCGTCGCGAACGCGGCACTCGTCATCTCAGCCCTTCACCGAGGCGAGAAGCGGCTGGTTTTCTGCGAGAGTCGTCGTACCGTCGAAGAACTGGGCGAGCAGCTACGCCTGCGTGGAGTCGTCACCTTCCTCTCTCACGCGTCGCTCTCGGTGGACGAACGCCGCCGGGCCGAGCAAGCGTTCGCGGAGGCCAGGGACTGCGTAATCGTCTCCACCAGCACGCTGGAACTCGGCATCGACGTCGGAGACCTTGACCGTGTTATCCAGCTCGACGCCCCCCGCACTGTCGCTGCCTTCCTTCAGCGGCTCGGCCGCACCGGACGACGCCCCGGCACCAACCGCAACTGTCTCTTCCTGGCCCTCAGTGAGGAAGGACTGCTCGCATCAGCCGCGCTCCTGCTCCGCTGGGCGCGCGGCTGGGTGGAACCGATCACGCCTCCCCCCGAACCCCGCCACCTCGTCGCCCAACAGATGCTCGCCCTATGCCTTCAGGAACACCGAATCGGTGAGAATCTGTGGCAGCAGGCGTGGGGAGACATCGGCCTCTTCGGCTCCGGCGCCGCACCTGTCGTACAGCACTTGGTCGAACAGGGCTACCTCGACCAGGACTCGGGCATGTTGTTCATCGGGCCCGAGGCCGAACACCGCTACGGACACCGTCATTTCATGAACCTGACGGCGGTCTTCACCGCCCCGCCCGAGTTCACCGTGTTCAACGGCCGCACCGAGATCGGCCGAACCGACCCCGACCTGCTCACGGAACAAGTCCAGGGGCCACGCAGACTCCTGTTGGCGGGACGCAGCTGGCAGGTCACCCACATCGACTTCAGCCGCCGGCGCTGCTTCGTCACCCCGGTCGATGATGGTGGACGCGCCAGGTGGAGCGGGTTCGGCGCTGAACGCATCCTGTCGTACGAGCTGGCACGGGCTGCGCGTGACGTTCTCCTCGGTGAGGACCCGCCCGTCCGTCTCACCACGCGGGCCACGGCACGCCTGGCCGAAGCCCGGGAGGCACATTTGGAGGTGGTGCATCCTGGCGGAACTGTCATCGCCCGTCGCTCCGACGGAGAAACGCGCTGGTGGACTTGGGCCGGACAGCGCGCCAACGCCACACTGGCTGCGAGCCTGGCGTCAACAGTTTCACCTCACCGCAGGGCCCATGCCCATGGGATCCGTTTGCGGGACGATCTCACGCCCGAAGTCTGGGCGCGTGCCATGGCGCGGGCACACGAAGGATTGTGCCTGCCGGATGTCGACCGGCAGGCGGTGCGCGGTTTGAAGTTCGCCGAGGCCCTTCCATTGAGGCTGGCAGAGGCGACGCTTGCCGCGCGTGCCATTGACAAGCAGGGAGCCAGCCTGATCCTTGACACGCCAGTTCGGTTTCTGAATCTTCACTGAACCTTTTCAGCGGTGCTGCTCCAGGGTGAGGACGGCCTTGGCGATTGACGTCATTCGATTCGGGCTGCAGCGGGATCTCCGGAAGATGCGCCAGGTCTTGAGCCACGCCATGCCGCGTTCGACAGGTGCTCTTGCTCCGGCCAGGGCTCGGTTGACGGTGCGTTCGGTCGCGGTCAGTTCTCCGCCGGGCGATCGCTTCTTCCCGGTGGTCACCCACGGTCCGGCACCTTGGTAGGCACGGTCGGCGAGTACGGGCACCCCTGCCGGGTGCAGATCCGGATGATCCGGTGGGTGCGGGCCGCCGTCAGGTCGTGGCACCGGCCGGGCAGCGCCGGCTAGATCCACAGCACCTTCCCGGCCGGGTCGGTGACGACCTGCACGTTCACGCCGTGGCGGCGGTGCTTGGCGGAGTAGTCGGCCGTGCTGTCGCCGACGCGGTCGCACTCCGCCAGGGTGCCGTCCAGCAGGACGTAGTCCGGATCGTTCGGGCGCAGGACCTTCAGCAGGCCCGGGGCCCGTTCGGCAAGCAGAGCGATGACGGCGCAGGTGTAGGTGTGGGCGGTGCCGACGGAGATACCGAAGCCGCCGGCTATCTGCGCGAGGGTGTCGTGCTTGCGTAGGTCCACCAGGCCGACCAGCGCGCGCTGGTGCGGTGGGAGCTTGCAGCGGCGGTCACCCTCGCGGGTGACGATGAGCATGGTGACCCACTCGACCCGAGCGTGGGGCAGATCGAATGCGGCAGGATAGAGAACCAACGTGGCTCCTGCGCTGATGAGTTGAGACGTCGAAAACCTCCCTCAACAGCACGGGAGCCGCGTGCGTTGCGGGCACCTCCACCGTCACTCGATCAGTGGCCACCCTGAAAATGCTCACTGAGTCAGAGAAGTGCTGAGCTGAAGGAACTGGGTGGTAGAGGGCGGCCGACGGCCCGGCGCGTACTGCTGATCATCATGAACGCAATCGCGCTCGGCAGCCGAGATGTTCGCGTAGACGATGAAGAGTGCCTGACGGCGGTGTCCTTCTTCCGGTGCCCCGAGCGGTTGCTGTGTGGTCGGCTGGCCGACCCTGTTCAGGCGCTTCCGGTAACCAGCATGGTGGTTGGGGAGTTTCTCAGCACCATCCCAGCACGGCCTCTTTCTCCCAGCACCATGCGGTTCAGGAGCCCCTATGGCCACCGGGACGATGCATGTCGGTACTACAGCCTTCTTCCTCTGAAAGTTGAGCCACAGCGTCGAGTGGCGTGGGTCTCATGGCGTGCTGCAGGGCTTTCTACAGCGGTCCCAGGAGCTCGGCAGTAGATGTCCGTAGACGTCCGTCGTGGTGTTGACCGAGCGATGGCCCAGCCAGCAGGAGACCTCGTGGATCGGTACGTTGTTGGCCAGGGCGGTCGAAGCGAAGAAGTGCCGCAGGCTGCCGGGCGTGTACTTGGCCTTCCCGTCGACATCGACCAGGCCGGCCGACACGCACGCCTTCTGGAAGTGGTAGCTGTAGGTGGAGACGGTCGGCATGACGCCCTTGCCACGCAGTCGCGGAGCGAAAAAGACCTCAAGCTGCCGTCTCTTCTTCCGCCCGGCGAAGACCACGGGCACCGGCTTCCACCTCAAGAGGTGAGTGTCGACCTCCTGCTCGACGAAAGGCGCGGCGGGCACGTCGCGGTACTCGCCCTCCACCCGGTTCTTCAGGGGAACGAAAGCCGTCCGGCAGCCCTCGCGGTGGGCCTTTGAGCTGACCTGCCAACGGATCCTGACGGAGCCGAGCCGTCGGCATTCGGTGGAGAAGGCCAGAGCCTCGCCGGGCCGTTGGCCGGTTCCGGACTGAAGGTAGACGGCGAGCCGGTACTGCGGCGCGATGTGTGCTGCGATGAGGTCGACCTCGGCCGGAGTCGGGATTTCGTCTTCGTCCACTGCCGGCGCATCCCGTCGAGTCACTCTGATGCCCCGCGCGGGATTGTCCGAGATGCGTTTGTCGATGACGGCTGCCTCCAGTACGGCGGCCACCATCACCATGCGGTCATTGACCGTGGCAGCAGCCAGCCCCGCACCGGATCCATGGATGTCCCTGGCGAACTTTTCAAAGTCCCGCCGCGCCAGCCCGGCCAGGGGCCTGTTACCCAGGTGCGGCACGAGATGGTTACGGACGAACCCTTCGTAGTTGCGGCGGGTCGCCTCCCCGATGACTCGCCGCTCAAGCCACTCCTGGGCCCAGACCGACAAGGGCAAGGCACCGCGCGCGGGATCGAAGCCGATACGCGCCTTCTTGTCGCTCTCGACGCCGGCGGCGAAGGCGTCCGCTCCGTCCAGGCCACTCCTCCGCGGAAACGACTTCTCCCGTTGCCGCCCGCTCCTGCCGCCTGCTTCCCGATACCGGACGGTCCACCCATGGCTGCACCTTGGGCGGTCACAGGGATAGTCCCGATTCTTGGCATCCTGCTTACACCGCTGAAAGACGCTCGCCACGCAATACCCCGATCTGCAGCTGGATTCGGCACCTCAAATCGTTGTCATCGCCTCACACATGGACAAGGCTACGTCGCTAATCCGCCCTTTTCGGTGAACTGCGACCCTTCGTCTATTGGGTGAGCGGCCGACCATCCTGTTTGAGCGGCGTCTCTGTACGGCCGGGCTCTGTGTTCTCCGTTACTCGGATGCAGAAGACGTCACTCGCTGGACAGTCGCCAGCTGTCGAAGTTGTTCGCGGCCAGTACAACCTCGCCCCGACCACCGGCTGCGTCGTCCAATCTCCGTCGACGACGCCTACCAGCGCGCCATCCCCGAATACCGCTGGATCCTCCTCCCACCGGACCCGACCTGCTGTATCGAAACCCAGTACGGCGTGACAGCCGAGTCCCTGGCCCTCCGCTCCGGATCTAAGAGGGCGATCCTCAGCGACAGCGCCCCGGCAGGGTCGTCACTTAACTGTCACCAGGACGACCCCGCCCAGCTCTGGACGATGGGTGCCGCGGTCGCCAAGCTGGTCCTCCACGCCCCCCCCCATCCACATCACCGCCAAGATCTTCCGGCGCCCCCACGGAACCCTCGCCATCGCGGTCTTCATCACTGACCTGAAGGCGCCAGACGCTCCTCCTCAAGCCAGGCGCGGAGATCACGAACCCAGCCCTGGCGGCCCAGACCACCTGCCCCGACGACTAACAGTCGGAGCCCCCGGGGCTACTTCGCCACACATAGCTCGCCCCAGACACATCGATATGAGCTCAGCGGCCCAGATCACGTGTACCTGAATTGAGTTCGGCCCACCGACCTCGAAGCCTGGCCCCCCGTGACTTCAACTTCCCTGTCATCGTTATGGAAGTCCTCCGCGAAAGCGTATAGCTCTGACCGTCGCCGTCTGTGGGGTCGCGACGGTGAACAGAACGGAAAGCGAGAAGGGAACTAGGGCAAATTGCGGCCATACAAGATCAAGGGACTCAAGGCGCTTCTATGGCGTCCCCTGTAGCGTCGATAAGACCGCGGTTCCCCGCCGCGCACCGCGAGTGGCTGCCTCCGGTACGAGATCACCGAACTCACATCGAACATTCTGGGGGAAATGAAAAAAATCTGCGGGTGGTACGAGGGATTCAGCAGCAGCTTGGTACCGGTCTTAGTTGCCACCGATGCGGTGCCAACAGAGCAGGGCTCGCCTTAGTAGGCGAGCCCTGCTCAAGGTTTTAATGATCTCAGATCAGAGAGCATTAACTTTCTAAATGTTGAAGCGGAACTCCACCACATCCCCATCCTGCATCACATACTCCTTGCCCTCCATCCGGGCCTTGCCCTTGGAGCGGGCCTCGGCGACCGAGCCCGTTTCGATCAGGTCGGCGAAGGAGATGACCTCGGCCTTGATGAAGCCCTTCTGGAAGTCGGTGTGGATCACGCCGGCCGCCTCCGGGGCCGTGGCGCCCTTCTTGATTGTCCAGGCGCGGGATTCCTTCGGGCCGGCCGTCAGGTAGGTCTGCAGGCCCAGGGTGGCGAAGCCGACGCGGCCCAGGGTGGCCAGGCCCGGTTCCTCCTGGCCCATGGACTGGAGGAGTTCCAGGGCCTCCGCGTCGTCCAGCTCGATCAGCTCGGACTCGATCTTGGCGTTGAGGAAGATCGCCTCCGCGGGGGCGACCAGGGCGCGCTGCTGGTTCTTGAAGTCCTCGTCGACCAGTTCGTCCTCGTCCACGTTGAAGACGTAGAGGAAGGGCTTGGTGGTGAGCAGGTGGAGCTCGTGGAGGAGGCGGCCCTTCTCGGTGTTGGCCGTGATGCCCGCCGCGAAGAGCGTGGTGCCCGCTTCGAGGATCTTCCGGGCCTCCTCGACGGCCGCGAGCACCGCGACCTTCTCCTTCTGGAGGCGGGACTCCTTCTGGAGGCGCGGGACCGCCTTCTCCACCGACTGGAGGTCCGCGAGGATCAGCTCGGTGTTGATGGTCTCGATGTCGTCCTTGGGTGAGACCTTGCCGTCGACGTGGACGACGTTCTCGTCCTGGAAGGCCCGGATGACCTGGCAGATCGCATCGGACTCGCGGATGTTGGCGAGGAACTTGTTGCCGAGCCCCTCGCCCTCGCTCGCGCCCCGTACGATGCCCGCGATGTCGACGAAGTCGACGGTCGCCGGGATGACCTTCTGGGAGTTGAAGACCTCGGCCAGCACGGCCAGCCGGCTGTCGGGGACGCCCACGACTCCGACGTTCGGCTCGATGGTGGCGAACGGGTAGTTGGCCGCCAGCACGTCGTTCTTGGTCAGGGCGTTGAACAGGGTCGACTTGCCGACATTCGGCAGGCCGACGATTCCGATCGTGAGCGACACGTTGGCGACTTCCCGTAGCGAGAGCTGATGTACCGGCCCGGGGTGGGCCGATCCCCCAGTTTACGGGCGTGTCGCCAGGGCCCCGGCGCCCCATCGGATCGAACTGTTCGCCAAGCTCGCCCAAAGCGCGTGTCCAACGCCGGATTCCTCCCGGCTTGCGACCTACTTTGGTCACGTGGAGCAGCGACCCAGGATTCGTACGACTCAGGCCGACGGTCCTTCCGAGAGCACCATCGCGGCGTCCGGGCCTGCGACCGTCTACCGGGCGGCCCCGGTGCGGGCCGCCCGCCCGGCGCCGCCGGTGGTGGTCGCGATGCGCCGGTTCCCCAACCCCCGGCTGACCGGTCTCGGCGGCGGGATCTTCAGCGCGGCTGTGATGTTCCTGGTCGGCTGTGTGGACTCGCTGCTCTTCGACGGCGGGCCGCTGATGTACGGCCTGTTCTTCCTGCCCGTCGCCGCGCTGACCGCTCTCTGGGTGCGGCCCGCCGATCTGGTGACCGCGCCCATCAGTGTGCCGATCTCGTTCGCCTTCGGCTCGCTGATGATCGCCGGGGGCACCGGTGGGGCCGGCGGCCGTATCGTCGCCGTGGTCACGACACTGGCGCTGAACGCCGGCTGGCTCTACGGCGGGACGCTCGTCGCCGGGGTCATCACCACCGTACGGAAGGTCCGGCTGATCCGGCGGCGTTACCGATGACCCGGTGGCACTATCGATGACCCGGCGGCGTTACCGGTGATCCGGTGGCGTTACCGATGCCCCGGCCGCTGCCCCGGCCGCTGCCGGTGACAGGTCCGCTGCCGGTGACCGAACTCGTTCTCGGTGACCGGGCTCGCTCTCGGTCACAGGGCACGCCGTGGGCGAGGGGGCCCGCCGCCGGTCCTGGCTGAAGCTCACTGCCGCTGACCTGGCCGCCCGGCCGGGCGGCCTGCGGGGCGCTCCCGAGAGCGCGCCCCGCTGCCACCGCGCTCAGCGGCTGGACGCCGCCATCGCCGCGCCCACGATGCCCGCGTTGTTCTGCAGTTGGGCGGGGACGATCTCGGCTCGTACGTTCTCGATCAGGGGCAGGAACTTGTCGGCCTTGCGGCTGACGCCGCCGCCGATGATGAACAGTTCGGGCGAGAACAGCATCTCCACGTGCTCCAGGTACTTCTGCACCCGGTGCGCCCAGTGGTGCCAGCCCAGGTCCTCGTCCTCCTTGGCCTTGGTCGAGGCGCGGGTCTCGGCGTCGTGGCCGTGCAGTTCGAGGTGGCCCAGTTCGGTGTTGGGGACCAGCGCTCCGTTACGGAAGACGGCCGAACCGATGCCCGTACCGAAGGTGAGCAGGATGACCGTGCCCTTGTGGTCGCGGCCCGCTCCGAAGGTCATCTCCGCGATGCCGGCGGCGTCCGCGTCGTTCAGCACGGTCACCGGGAGGCCGAGTCTGCCGCCGATCAGCGTGGCCGCGTCGACGCCGATCCAGCTCTTGTCGACATTGGCCGCGGTACGGACCATGCCGTCGGTGACCACGCCGGGGAAGGTGATGCCCACCGTCCCCGACCAGTCGAAGTTCTTGACGACATCGGCGACCCCGTCGGCCACACCGTCGGGTGTGGCCGGATGGGGGGTCAGTACTTTGTGGCGCTCCTGCGCCAAATCTCCGCGGTCCAGGTCAACGGGAGCGCCCTTGATCCCGGATCCGCCGATGTCCACACCGAAGATCTGCATGACCCCACGTTACGGCGTGGAGCGCTCCGTCACTTGTCGGAGGGAGTTCCAGAGAGTTCCGGGCTTCGACGGCTGTAGCCGCTCGGAGAAGGCTGTAGGCGGTTCGGCGGCCGTTGCTGGTCCGCTACCGGTCCGCCGACAGGTCCGCGGCCTCCGCGCGCAGGTCGCGGCGGAGCTCCTTGGGGAGCGAGAAGGTGATCGACTCCTCGGCCGCCTTCACGATCTCCACGTCGCCGAAGCCCCTGGCGGCGAGCCACTCCAGTACGCCGTCGACCAGGATCTCCGGGACGGAGGCGCCCGAGGTCACACCGACCGTGGTGACGCCGTCCAGCCACGCCTCGTCCAGCTCGTCCGCGAAGTCCACCAGGTGGGAGGCGCGGGCGCCGGCGCCGAGGGCGACCTCGACCAGCCGTACCGAGTTGGACGAGTTCTTGGAGCCGACCACGATGACCAGGTCGGCGTCCGCGCCCATCTGCTTCACCGCGGTCTGGCGGTTCTGCGTGGCGTAGCAGATGTCGTCGCTGGGCGGCGAGATCAGCTGCGGGAACTTCTCCTTGAGCGCGTCGACCGTCTCCATCGTCTCGTCGACGGAGAGCGTGGTCTGGGAGAGCCAGACGACCTTCGACTCGTCGCGCACGGTGACATTGGCGACGTCCTCGGGGCCGTCGACGAGCGTGATGTGCTCGGGCGCCTCGCCGCTCGTACCGATGACCTCCTCATGGCCCTCGTGGCCGATCAGCAGGATGTCGTAGTCGTCGTTCGCGAAGCGGACAGCTTCCTTGTGGACCTTCGTCACCAGGGGGCAGGTGGCGTCGATGGTGGCCAGACTGCGCTGGGCGGCCTCGTCGTGGACGACGGGGGCCACGCCGTGCGCCGAGAAGACGACGATGGAGCCCTCCGGCACCTCCTGCGTCTCGTCGACGAAGACGGCGCCCTTCTTCTCCAGCGTCTGTACGACGTACTTGTTGTGGACGATCTCCTTGCGGACGTAGACCGGCGCACCGTACTGCTCAAGGGCCTTCTCGACGGCGATCACGGCGCGGTCCACACCCGCGCAGTACCCGCGCGGGGCGGCCAGCAGGACTCGGCGGGCGCCGGTGCCCCGCGCGGCGTCTCCGGTCGGGGTGGCGGGTGACGGGCTGGGCGTAGCAGTCATGCGGTCCATCGTAACGGCCTGTACCGCCGCGGGCCGTGGGCCGGCGGGGCCGTCCGGCACGGGCGGGACCGTTGGGCCGCGTCAGCCGGGGCAGCGTCCCGACTTGTGGGAAGACTGATGCCATGACTTCTGACGAGACGGCCGCGGGCAGTGGTGTGAAGGCGCCGAAACTACATCGGAATCTCGGATTCCGGGATTTGGTCGTATACGGGCTGCTCTTCATCGCCCCGATGGCCCCGGTCGGGATCTTCGGCACCCTCGACGCCAAGTCGCACGGCGCCGTCGCACTCGTCTACATCGCGTCGACGATCGCGATGGCCTTCACCGCGTTCAGTTACGCGCAGATGGTGCGGGTCGTGCCGCAGGCCGGTTCGGTCTTCGCCTACGCCCGCAAGGGGCTCGGCCCCGGACCTGGCTTCATCGCCGGGTGGATGGCGATGCTCGACTATCTGCTGATCCCGGCGGTCGCGTACCTCTTCTCGGGCATCGCGATGAACTCGCTGGTGCCCTCGGTGTCGCGGTGGGTGTGGACAGCGATCGCCGTGGTGGTGACCACGGGGCTGAATCTGTGGGGCGTACGGGCCGCCGCCCTGGTCGGGTTCGCGGTGCTCGCCATGGAGATCGCCGTCCTGGCGGTGTTCGTGGTGACCGCGGTCGTGGTGCTCGTCCAGAACGGTACGAACCGGGGCTGGGCGACGCCCTTCACCGGCGACGGCGGGTTCTCGCTGACGGCGGTGCTCGGGGCGGTGTCCGTGGCGGTGCTCTCGTATCTGGGCTTCGACGCGATCGCCTCGTTCGCCGAGGAGGTCACCGGCGGGTCGGCGAAGGTCGCGCGGGCGGTGCTGTTCTGCCTGGTCCTCGCGGGGGTGCTCTTCATCGTGCAGTCGTATCTGGCGGCGCTCCTGGAGCCGATGTCGTCCGCCCAGCTGGCCGCGAAGCCGGTGGCGCAAGGCTCGGCCTTCTACGACACGGTGGACGCGGCGGTCGGCAGCTGGCTGCACGACCTGGTCGCGGTGAGCAAGGCGATCGGCGCCGCCTTCGCCGCCCTCGCCGGACAGGCGGCGGCGGGCCGGCTGCTCTTCGCCATGGGGCGCGACCGGCGGCTGCCGCACGCCCTCTCCAAGGTGGACGGCCCCTCCGGGGTCCCGCGGGTCGCGGTGCTGCTGGCGGCGGTGGTGACGCTGATCGCCGCGGTGTGGGCGGCACGCCGGGACGACGGCCTGGACCGGCTGGTCTCGGTGGTCGACATCGGGGCGCTGACCGCGTTCCTGCTGCTGCACGCGTCGGTGGTGGGCTGGTTCGCGGTACGGAAGGGTGAGGGGCCGCCGGTCTGGTGGCGGCATGTGCTGCTGCCGGTGCTGGGGGCGGCGGTGACGATCGCGGTGATCGTGGAGGCGACGAGCGCGGCCCAGTGGGTCGGGCTGGTCTGGCTGGTGGCCGGTCTCGTGATCTTCGCCGTGCAGCGGAGCCGCCGGGCGGGGCTCGACGTGTGAGCAGCGGTACGGGGTGGGGCCGGGGGATGGGGCGTGGGGCGGTCGCCGGTCGTGAGGCAGGGGGCTCGTGCAGCGGGGTGCTCGCCGGGCGCGGTTGCGTGGGGGAGAGCCTAGGGGCTGTCCCGTAATCCCTGGCGGGCGTACGACGCCAGCTACGGCACCTCGCCGCGTTGTCGGAACGCCCGAATACATCCAGTATGCGGACGCCCCTCCGCCTTGCGATGCACCGCATCTGACGCCGTACGCTGATCCACCAGGGATTACGGGACAGCCCCTCGCCGTCACGCGGACCACGTGTGGCCGTCCCGTTGTCGGTGGCACCGCTTAGCCTGCGTACATGGCTCTGAATACGAGTGCGGACGCGCCGCTCCCCGTCGGCGAGGTGTCACGGCTCATCGGAGGGTGGATCGACCGGCTCGGCGCGGTGTGGGTCGAGGGGCAGATCACCCAGCTCTCCCGCAGGCCCGGGGCAGGGGTGGTGTTCCTGACGCTGCGCGACCCCTCGTACGACATCTCGGTGTCGGTGACCTGTTTCCGCCAGGTCTTCGACGCGGTGGCCGATGTGGTGGCGGAGGGCGCGCGGGTCGTGGTCCACGCGAAGCCGGAGTGGTATGCGCCGCGCGGTCAGCTTTCGCTGCGAGCCGTGGAGATCAAGCCGGTGGGCATCGGTGAACTGCTCGCTCGCCTGGAGCAGTTGAAACGGACCCTGGCCGCCGAAGGGCTCTTCGCCCTGGACCGGAAGAGGCCCATACCGTTTCTGCCGCAGCTGATCGGTCTGGTGACCGGGCGCGCGAGTGCGGCGGAGCGGGACGTGCTGGAGAACGCCCGGCGGCGCTGGCCGGCCGTCCGCTTCGAGGTGCGGAATGTGGCGGTGCAGGGGGTACGCGCGGTGTCCCAGGTGGTCGATGCCGTACAGGCACTGGACCGGCTGCCGGATGTGGACGTGATCATCGTGGCGCGCGGCGGCGGCAGCGTGGAGGACCTGCTCCCCTTCTCGGACGAGCAGCTGATCCGTGCCGTGGCCGCGTGCGGTACGCCGGTGGTGTCGGCGATCGGGCATGAGCCGGACTCGCCCCTGCTCGACCTGGTGGCCGATGTCCGGGCGTCCACCCCGACGGATGCGGCGAAGAAGGCCGTACCGGATGTCGGGGAGGAGCTGGAGCGCGTACGGCAACTGCGGGACCGCTCCCTGCGGACCGTGCAGGGGCTGCTCGACCGGGAGCAGCGCGGGCTGGCCGCAGCGCTCGCCCGGCCGTCGATGGAGCGGCCGCAGCGGATGGTCGAGGAGCGCGAGGAAGTTGTCGGCGCGCTGGTGGAGCGCGCCCGGCGGACACTGCGGCATCTGCTGGACCGCGCGGACTCGGAGCTCTCGCACACCCGGGCCCGTGTGGTCGCGCTCTCCCCGGCGGCGACCCTGGAGCGGGGGTACGCGGTGCTCCAGCGGGAGGACGGAGCAGTGGTGCGCGCACCCGGCGAGGTCACGGACGGGGAGCCGCTGCGGGCCAGAGTCGCCGGAGGAGAGCTCGGTGTGACGGTGAGCCCGCAGCGGCGGGAGCCCCGGGGCTCCGAAGAGCCGCAGTAGCCGCAGCAGGTTCAGCAGTTTCCGGGCCTCCGGGGTTCCGGGCTTCCGGGGTGAGATTCAGCGTGGATGTGGCCGCAACGAATGGGGCCGACGGGACCAGGGTGGATGAGACCAGGGTGGATGAGATGGCACAGGCGAAGACGGATGAGACGGCGCTCGGCTACGAGCAGGCGCGCGACGAGCTGATCGATGTCGTACGGCGGCTGGAGACCGGGGGGACGACCCTGGAGGAGTCCCTGGCGCTGTGGGAACGTGGTGAGGAGCTGGCCAAGGTCTGCCGCGGCTGGCTTGAGGGCGCGCGGGCCCGGCTGGACGCGGCGCTCGCGGACGGTACGGGACCGGAGGGGTCGGGTCCGGAAGGTACGGGGTCCGGCGAGGAGTGAGAGCGGTCCGGGGCCGGGGGCCCGGTACGGGGCGGGTGAATGCCGCTGGTCACGGGTCAGGTGCGAGGCCGTCCGAGCGCTTGGCGCGGGTGGGCTGTGAGGCCGGTCACGTCGGGACGGATTTAGTTGAAACTTAATACATCTTCGCCGTACAGTCGGAGCATCCCTTGATCCACCGCATGTCCGGAAGGTACGAAAGATGTCGCTCGTTCTCGACCCCGCCGCCCAGGACCTCCTCTTCCGCGAGGCCCGCACCGCGAACACCTTCACTGACGAGCCGGTGACCGAGGAGCAGGTGCAGGCGATCTACGACCTGGTCAAGTTCGGCCCGACCGCCTTCAACCAGTCGCCGCTGCGCATCACCCTGGTCCGCTCCCCCGAGGCTCGCGAGCGCCTGGTGGAGCACATGGCCGAGGGCAACCGGCCGAAGACCGCCACCGCCCCGCTGGTCGCGATCCTCTCCGCCGACAACGAGTTCCACGAGGAGCTCCCGCAGCTGTTCCCGCACTTCCCGCAGGCCAAGGACGCGTTCTTCTCGGAGCGCCCGGCGCGTGAGCAGGCCGCCCTCCTCAACGCCACCCTGCAGGCCGGTTACTTCATCGTCGGCGTGCGCGCCGCCGGTCTGGCCGCGGGCCCGATGACGGGCTTCGACTTCGCCGGTGTCCAGAAGGAGTTCCTGGACGACGACCACACCCCGCTGATGATCGTCAACATCGGCAAGCCGGGCGAGGACGCCTGGTTCCCGCGCTCCCCGCGCCTCTCGCTCGACGAGGTCATCACGACCGTCTGAGCCACACACGGCACGGGCCACGGGCCACGGGCACGGGCCACGCGGCACAGCCGCACGGCACATCACGAGAGGCCGCCGCACCCCGAGGGC
>NZ_JBHYWP010000033.1:0-2248 GCF_042751845.1 Streptomyces sp. NPDC059398
GCGCAGGACTGACCCGCCGCCGGCGGAGGAGGCCCGGTGGTCCGGGGCCTCAGGCCGGGGCCAGGTGACTTCGGAGAGTCACCGTCAACCTCCGTATGCCAGAGGTGAATCCGGCGCCCGGGATACACGAGTGCCGCCGAGGGGCGATAGGGTTACTGTGCCCGGGGCCGGGTGCCCTCGTACGGGTGGGGAGTGACATGGAACAGATAGCAATGCGCAGCAGGCCACGAGTGCCTGCGATCACATGCGGAAGCGGTGCGACCAGTTCGCGCCTCGACCGCCATCTCTCGGTGCTCGGCGGCCCTGTCGTCCCGCAGCGCGAGTCGGCGGAGGCGACATCCCTGATGCGTGAGCTCACCTCACGCGATGTCGCCCACTCCAGGACGGGCAGGGGCGCGCGGGTGAAGCTCTTCGCCCCGCTGCGACGGCTGCGCCGTTCGCTCTTCGGCAGCCGCGGCTGAACCTTCCGAACCGGAACGACCGGTCCACGACCGGGCGACCACACCGTCCCGTGCGGCGCTGCTCACGTCCCGCCCGTCATCCCCGGGGCGTCCAGTGGTGCGTCGGTGTGTTCGCCGGGCTCCCCACCCCGACCTGCCTCAACCCGGCCAGGCCCCGTCCGGCCCGTGGGTCCTCCCCAGCCCGCAGGCCGCCCGTGAGAGGTACGGACATGGCGAGCGGCACGTGATGCCGTGCGCGGTACGGACGCCGTACACGTTGCCGATGCCGTGCGCGTTACGGATGCCGCGAGTGGCGCCGATGACCGCGGGGGCTTCAGCCGGTGTCATCACCAAACAGCGGTAACGGCCGTGTCACACCAGGGCGAACTGGCCCTCCGGCCCCTCCTCGTGGTGGTCGAGCACCGATGCGGGGCGGCGGGCCGCCGCGGGGACCGGCAGGACACCTGCCGCCTCCAGTTCTGCCCGCCCGATCCGCGGGCCCGACGCCAGCTTCCGCCGCAACTCCCGCTGTTCGGAGCGGAGCCCGGCCAGCAGAGCCAGCACGGTGATCAGTTCGAGCAGTTCGGAACTCCACTCGGGGGGCCAGCCGGACGGGCGCAGCGCCTCCAGCGTGCCGGGCTCCGCCGGAGCGTTCCTGCGCCCGAACCACAGATCGAGCACCCGCACACCGCCCACCGTGAAGTCCCATGCAGTGGCCGGAACCGGTGAGATACGCCCGGTGCCGAGCAGCAGGGTCTCCTCGTCGGGGTCGTACGCGAGTGCCCCGGGCCGTGGCGGGACGGCTGCCCGCACATAGGGCCGGCGGCCACCGGGCAGCCGGGGCCGGTCACCGCCGCGCGCCCCGCGCAGCTGGATCCGCAGCAGTTGACCTCCCAGTGCGGTTCCGGCCGACCAGAGCTCCGGGTCGGCGGGGAGCGGTACGGCGCACCCGCCGGGCACCGGCCCGGCCGCGGCCATCGCCCAGGCGAGTATCTGCTCGGCGGTGACCTCCTGGCCGTACCGCGTGGTGAGCAGATCCGCCAGCCCCGGTGCGATGTTGGGCTCGGCGCCGCCCGGCCTGCGGTGCAGCGGCCTGATCCG
This sequence comes from Streptomyces sp. NPDC059398, assembly GCF_042751845.1. Classification (NCBI taxonomy): domain Bacteria; kingdom Bacillati; phylum Actinomycetota; class Actinomycetes; order Kitasatosporales; family Streptomycetaceae; genus Streptomyces; species Streptomyces sp. NPDC059398. Next base: position 1,542 of record NZ_JBHYWP010000033.1, read on the forward strand.
GCCCGCCCGGCCCGCCGGGGTACGGCCGTCCGGGAGCACGGCGGAGACCAGCAGCGCCGGACCCGGGTGCCCGGCGGCCTCGTCCGCCGCCGTACCGGCCCGTGCGGTTCCGCCGCCGCCCGCCGGGCTGTTGCGCGCGGCGCCGTCCCCGGGGGGCCCGGCCTGTTCGACGACGAAGAGCTGATGGGCGTCGGCGACCCGCCACAGCTCCGGGCGGGCCGCGTCGAGCAGTCGATGGTCCGGGATCAGCCACTGCTCGTCGAACGGACCGCATCCCAGCCGGACCGGTGCGGGGCACGGTCCCGTCTCACGGCTGAAGCGGCCCGTGCCGGTGGGCTGTCCCGGCAGCGCGGGTACGGAACTCTCCGGCGTCCTGGCCCTGGTGGGGCGGAAGAGGCGTTCACGTTCGGGTCCGTCGGCCCGTACCAGGGTGTCCCAGCGTGCCCTGAGCGAACGCGCGTCGGGCGCCACCACCCAGTCACGCCCCAGCCGGGGGGACTGCGCCGACCAAGGCATCAGATCGTCGAGCAGGGGAGCGTCATCCGTCACGGTCCGCATGTTAGGGCCTGTCGTCGGAGCGCTGCCCGCCGAGCGACCACCCTTCGGGCCACGACGGCACTTCGGCGACAGGCCGCGGAGCCTGTGGCCGGTCGCCGTGCTCCGGGAAAGCGGGGTCGGGGGGGTGGGGAGGGGTCTCGGGTGTGGGG
>NZ_JBHYWP010000033.1:2258-12546 GCF_042751845.1 Streptomyces sp. NPDC059398
CGCCTGCCGGTTCCCCCGCCCCAGCTGTTCCGCTCTCTGCTTGTCGGCGGCGGCCGGACGCTACTTTCTGACCACCAGCAGGACGATCACCGCGATGACCACCAGGGCGGCCACCACCGCGGCGGCGATCTTGCCCTTGCTGTACGGCCGTTCGCCGATGACCTCGGCGGTCCGTGCGTTGACCATGACCTGCCAGCTCTTGCCCGCGTAGAGATAGGTCAGGAACCACACCGGCAGCAGCATCAGCTTGAAGGTGAGACCCGAGTACCGGGTGTCCACCGAGTGGACCCGCTGCTCGTCCCCGCCGATATCGGAACGGCAGTCGCCCGTGATGACCTTGGCCATCCGCTCCTTGGCGGTCACCAGCCCTTCCTCCGGCTCCACGTCGTACCGCACGGTCTGGAAACCGGCCAGGTACTCCGGCTGGAAGGGCTTCGCCTCTTCCAGCGGCCAGGGCGTCAGCTTGTCCAGCTGCTTCGTCGCCACGTGGTTGGTCCCCGCGACCAGCACATCGTCGAAGTCGCGGCTGACCGTCCCGGAGGCGGCGAACCAGCGGGTGTGGCGCACCTGACGGGTCTTGGTGACGCTCTGGCCGTTCTCCTCCGTGGTGTAGGTCTCGGTCACGTAGTAGTACTCGCCACGCTGGCCCCGGTAGTGGGAGACCGTCTCCGCGTCATACGTCCAGTGCGGCAGATAGCTGCCTTTGAACGTCTCGGCCTCGCTGACTTTCTTCAGGCTGGAAGGGGCGAACCAGCGGGAGGACGTCCACTTGCGCAGCGCCTCACGTGCGTTGTTGCGGTCCAGGCCGAAGGGGACCACCGCTTCGGGCGCCACACGCTCGGTGGCGTCCGGCTCCGCGACCAGCGCGGTCGCACAGAACTGGCAGCGGGCGGAGAGGTCGTCGGTCTCGGTGTGGGCGCCGCAGCCGGGGCAGACATAGGCCCGCACGCCCGCGGGCACCGAGTCACGCGGCTTGGCGGGCAGCGCGGCCAGCTCGTCCCAGCTGTGCTCGCGCACCTGCCGGGGCAGAGCGGTGACGGCCTGCTCCTGACCGCAGTACGGACAGCGCATCGCGTCGGAGCCCGGTGCGAACTCCACGGTGGCGCCGCACGCCTGGCAGGGGTAGGACCGGGAGGCGGCCGGTCCGGACACGGCGGCCCCGGCGCCCGGGCCGGTGCCGGGCGCGGTGGGCGGGCCGGTGTACTGATCGTCGGTGGTCATCGTCGCCCGGCCTCAGCCCTGCGGGGGGAGCGGCGGCGGCACGGACCCGAAGAGCCCGCTGACCCCGGGCACCTGGTCGGCGGGGAGCCAGCCCGGCATCCCGTCCTTCCAGACGAGCGTCGCGCGCGTCAGCGTGCCCGCGCCCACCAGACCGCTCAGCGTGGCGCTGTCGTAAGGCCCCTGCTGGGCGCCGTCGACACCGATGAACCACTGCTCCTGGGCGGGCAGCGGCGGGGGGCCCGCCGCCTGCGCGGGCGCTGCGGCCGGCGCGGGCGCCGCAGCGGACTGCTGCGGGGCGAGACCGGCCGCCATCCGCTGACCGGCTGCCATCCCCAGGCCGAGCCCCATGCCTTCGCCGACCCCGCTGCCGGGGGTCCGCGCCCCGGCGCCGAGCGCGTCGGCCGCCTGGAACTGGGTGTACTGGTCGAGATTGCCCGCGATGCCCATCCGGGAGCGGGTGTCGATCGCCTGCTCCACCTCCGGCGGCAGCGAGATGTTCTCGATGATGAACTTGGGGACCGCGATACCGACCGGTGTCAGCTCCTGGGTGAGCGCACCCGCCAGCTTCACGCCGATGGCCTCCTGCTGGGTCGCCAGATCCAGCATCGGCACGCCCGAGTTGGCCAGCGCGCTGCCCAGCTTGCCGACTATCAGCTGCCGCAGGTACTCCTGCACCTCCTCGGTGCGGAACTGCGGGTCGGTGCCCGCCAGTTCGCGCAGCAGCGCGGCCGGATCGACCACCCGCGCGGCGAAGGCGCCGAAGGCCCGGAGCCGCACCATGCCGAACTCGGGGTCACGGACGATGACCGGGTTCTGCGTGCCCCACTTCATGTCGGTGAACTGGCGGGTGGTGACGAAGTAGACCTCGGCCTTGAAGGGCGAGTCGAACCCGTACTTCCAGCCCTTCAGCGTGGCGAGCAGCGGCAGGTTCCGCGTCTCCAGGGTGTAGGTGCCGGGCTGGAAGACATCCGCGATCCGGCCCTCGTTGACGAAGACCGCCGTCTGCGACTCGCGCACGACGAGCTTGGCGCCCATCTTGATCTCGTTGTCATGGCGCGGGAAGCGCCACACGATGGTGTCCCGGCTGTCGTCGGTCCATTCGACGATGTCAATGAATTCTCCGCGGATGCTGTCGAACAGCCCCATGGAACCTCCCCCGCTCTCGTTCTCGCACCTTGCCTGACACGCCACGGAACGATAGCAACCGGTTCGGACACCTGGCCGGGCTGTCCACAGGCGCCCCCGCGCACCGGCCGGCAGGACGCCCGTGCCGGCCCGTCGGCAGGTCCCGTACCGGTCTGCCGGCAGGTCAGGGCGCTTCGACCGTCACGGAGAAGGAGAACCGGTCACCCCGGTACCGGATCCGGGCCACGTCCACCACCCGGCCCGCCTCGTCGTACGTCACCCCCGTGTAGTGCAGGATCGGCGAGAGCAGCGGAACCCGGAGCAGTTCGGCCGTCACCGGATCCGCGAGCCGTGCCTCGACCGTGTCGGTGATCCGGCTGATCCGCACCCCGACCTCGTCCCGCAGGACCTTGGTCATCGGCCAGCGCTCCAGATCACCGGGCCGGACGGCGGCCGCGATCTCCGGACGGAGCGCGTTCTCCGCCCAGTTGACCGGCTCCCCGCTCTCGCCGTCGCAGCGCAGCCGGGTGTAGTCGACTACCTCGTCGAGACCGGGGAAGTGCTCGGCCAGCTCGCCCGGCACGGGGACCGGACCATGGCTGAGCACGGTCGTCCGCTCGCCCGACTGCTGGGCGACGATCGCGTCGATCGACCCCAGCAGACGGCGCGGAGCGCTCGGCCGTGCGCCGGGGTCGATGAAGGTGCCGCGCCGCCGGTGCCGGGTGATGAGGCCCTCCGTCTCCAGCTCCTTGAGGGCCTGCCGCATGGTGAGCACGCTGACGCGGTAGTGCCCGGCCAGCTGTTCCTCGGTGGGCAGCCGCAGCGGATCCTGCGGTCGGCGGCCCAGTATCGAGGCCCGCAGCGACTGCGAGACCTGGTACCAGAGAGGCAGCCTGCGGTTCAGGACCAGCGAATCGGGGGCGAAGGCGGTCACATGGGTCTCCGTACGTACGGACGGTCGGCCGGCCGGCACCGGACGGCGGGCGACCGTGGTGCGAGTATCCCTCAGCCCTCCCAGTGCCTGGCCAGCCCCTGCCACACCTCGTCGTACCCGGTCTGAAGATGTCCGGCGCGCGCCGCCTGCGCGGTCGCCGTCACCGGCCATCGCGTCTCGAACATGAAGGCCAGTCCGTCGTCGATCTTCTGCGGCTCCAGCTCGGCGGCGCTCGCCCGCTCGAAGGTCTCCCGGTCAGGACCGTGCGCGGACATCATGTTGTGCAGAGAGCCGCCGCCCGGGACGAACCCGCCCTGGCCGGCCGTCTTCGCGTCGTACGCGCCCTCGATCAGCCCCATGTACTCGCTCATCACATTGCGGTGGAAGTACGGCGGCCGGAACGTGTCCTCGCCGACCAGCCAGCGCGGTGCGAAGACCACGAAGTCGACCCCGGCGAGACCCGGTGTGCCGGACGGCGAGGTGAGCACCGTGAAGATCGACGGGTCCGGGTGGTCGTAGCTGATGGAGCCCATCACATTGAAGCGGTGCAGGTCGTACACGTACGGCACATGGTTGCCGTGCCAGGCGACGACATCCAGCGGCGAGTGGTCGTACTCCGCGGCCCAGAGGTTGCCGCAGTACTTGCTGACCACCTGGACCGGCCGCCCGTCGTCGCCGTCGTCCTCGAAGGCGGCCACCGGGGCCAGGAAGTCCCTCGCGTTCGCCAGGCCGTTGGCGCCGATCGGGCCGAGGTCGGGGAGCTGGAAGGGACGGCCGTAGTTCTCGCAGACATAGCCGCGGACCGATCCGTCGAGCAGCTCGACGCGGAACCGTACGCCGCGCGGGATCAGCGCGACCGAGCCCGGCCGCACGCTCAGCAGCCCCAGTTCGGTGCGGACGAGGAGCCCGCCGCTCTCCGGGACGATCAGCAGCTCGCCGTCCGCGTCGCTGAACACCCGGTCCGTCATGGAGGAGTTGGCGTGGTAGAGGTGTACGGCCATACCGGAGCGGGTGCTCGCGTCGCCGTTGCCGCCCAGCGTCCACAGACCGGCCAGGAAGTCCGTGCCGGGCGCCGGTTCGGGCAGCGGGTCCCAGCGCAGCCGGTTGGGGTCGGGCACGGTCTCGGTGAACGGCGCACCGCGCACCGTGCCGTTGTCGATCCGGACGAACGGCGGATGGGCTGCGGACGGCCGGATCCGGTAGAGCCAGGAGCGCCGGTTCTGCGCGCGGGGCTCGGTGAACGCGGAGCCGCTGAGCTGCTCCGCGTACAGCCCGAGCGGGGCGCGCTGCGGCGAGTTCCGGCCGTGCGGCAGGGCGCCGGGCACCGCCTCCGTGCTGTGCTCGTTACCGAAACCCGAGGAGTACACCAGCGCGTCGGCCGTCTCCCCGGCCCTCTCCAGCGCCGCGGCCCGCTCGGTCTCTCTGGCCTGCTCGGTGGTCGTCATCGCTCGCTCCCGGGTGCCGAAAGAATCCTATGCTCAACAGTAGGATTGCGCTTACCGCGCGTCAACGGGGAGAAACCGGCCGCAACACGGCGCCGGGGCATCATGGAACGCATGCCCGATCCGAACGCGCTCCGCCGCGTCCCCGTACAGCAGCGCAGCGCCGAGCGGCTGACCCGGATACTCGACGCCTGCGCGGACATCCTCGACGAGGACGGCTACGAGCGGCTGTCCACCCGCGCCGTCGCCGCGCGGGCGGCCGTGCCCATCGGCTCCGTCTACCGCTTCTTCGGGAACAAGCGCGCGATGGCGGACGCTCTGGCGCAGCGCAATCTGGACGGTTACGCGGCCCGGGTCACCGAGCGGCTCACCGTCCTCCCTGCGGCGGACTGGCGCGGGGTGATCGATGCCGTACTGGACGAGTACCTCGCCATGCGGCGGACCGTCCCCGGATTCGCGTTCGTCGACTTCGGCGGGCCCGCGGCGCTGGACGAACCCAACCCGAAGGTCGCCGACCGCCTCACCGGACTGCTCGCGTCCCACCTCGGCAGGGCCGCGGACGACCGGCTGCGCCGCAAGGTGCTCGTCGGCGTCGAGGCGACCGACGCGCTGCTCCAACTCGCCTTCCGGGCCGAGCCGTCGGGCGACCAGGGGCTGATCGGGGAGGTCAGGGAGCTGCTGCACGCGTATCTCGGGCCGGTGCTGGACTGAGGCGGGGGAGGGTGGGGCCGGAACGGTCCGACGGGTGGGTCTCTCCGGAGCCCTGCTCCGGCGGTCGCTCCCGCGCCCGCCCCGGTCCGCGCGCCGGTGACCCGTACGCCGGTCCGCTTCCGATGCCCCTGGCGCCGGAAAACTAACATCGCTAGTTTGGGCGGTGACGGCCCTCGCGACGGCCACCCGGCCGGCACCGGCCCGCGCCGTTCCGGCGAGGCGCGGGGGATACGGCACAGCACAGCGACACCGGCAGGCTCTGGAGGAGTGCGATGAAGCCCCACGACGGCATGTACATCGGCGGCGAGTGGCGGCCCGCGGCGGGCGGGGACACGATCGCGGTGGTGAACCCCGCGGACGAGCAGGTCATCGGCCATGTCCCGGCGGGCACCCCGGAGGATGTCGACGCGGCGGTACGGGCGGCCCGCGCGGCCTTCCCCGCCTGGGCGGCGACGGCGCCCGCCGCGCGCGCGGCCAGGATCGGGGCCCTGCGCGACGTGCTGGTCGCCCGCCAGGACGAGATCGCCGAGACCGTCACGGCCGAGCTGGGCGCACCCCTGAAGTTCTCCCGGGCCGTGCACGCCGGAATGCCTGCGATGGTCGCGGGTTCGTACGCCGAACTGGCCGCCGCCCACCCCTTCGAGGAGACGGTCGGCAACTCGAAGGTCCTCTCCGAACCGGTCGGTGTGGTCGGCGCGATCACCCCCTGGAACTACCCGCTGCACCAGATCGTCGCCAAGGTGGCCCCGGCGCTCGCCGCGGGCTGCACCGTCGTCCTGAAGCCCGCCGAGGACACTCCGCTGACGGCGCAGCTGTTCGCCGAAGCGACCGCGGAGGCCGGTCTGCCCGCCGGAGTCTTCAACCTCGTCACCGGTCTCGGTCCGGTCGCGGGCCAGGCGCTGGCCGGGCACGACGGCGTCGACCTGGTCTCCTTCACCGGCTCCACCGCGGTCGGCCGCCAGATCGGCGCGGTCGCGGGCGCGGCGGTCAAGCGTGTGGCGCTGGAGCTCGGCGGGAAGTCCGCCAACGTCATCCTGCCCAGCGCCGATCTGGCCAGGGCAGTGGCGGTGGGCGTCGCCAACGTCATGGGCAACTCCGGCCAGACGTGCAGCGCCTGGACCCGGATGCTGGTCCACCGCGACCAGTACGACGAGGCGGTCGGCCTCGCCGCTGCCGCCGCCGCCAAGTACGCCCCGGGCGAGCGGATGGGCCCGCTGGTCAACGCCAAGCAGCTGGACCGCGTCCGCGGATACATCGAGAAGGGCGTGGAGGAGGGGGCCAGGCTCGTCGCGGGCGGCCCCGAAGCGCCGTTCGAGCGGGGGTACTACGTCAGCCCGACCGTTTTCGCCGATGTCACCCCCGGCATGACCATCGCGCAGGAGGAGATCTTCGGCCCGGTCGTCTCGCTGATCGCCTACGAGGACGAGGAGGACGCCCTGCGCATCGCCAACGGCACCGTCTACGGCCTCGCGGGCGCGGTCTGGGCCGGTGAGGAGAGCGAGGCGGTGGCCTTCGCCCGGCGGATGGAAACCGGCCAGGTCGACATCAACGGCGGCCGGTTCAACCCGCTCGCCCCCTTCGGGGGTTACAAGCAGTCCGGCGTCGGCCGCGAGCTCGGCTCGCACGGTCTCGCCGAGTACCTCCAGACCAAGTCCCTGCAGTTCTGACCCCGGGAGCACCGCACATGGTCCGCGCCGCCGTCCTGTCCGCCACCGGCTCCCCCCTGGAGATCACCGGCATCGAACTGCCGGATCCCGGCCCCGGCCAGGTCCGGGTCCGGCTCGCCGCCGCCGGGGTCTGCCACTCCGACCTCTCGCTCGCCAACGGCACCATGCGGGTGCCGGTCCCGGCCGTGCTCGGCCACGAGGGCGCGGGCACCGTCGTCTCCGTGGGGGAAGGGGTCACCCATGTCGCCGCCGGGGACGGTGTGGTTCTCAACTGGGCGCCTTCCTGCGGGAGTTGTCATGCCTGCTCGCTCGGTGAGGTGTGGCTCTGCGCCGACGCGCTCTCGGGTGCCGGGCGCGTCCACGCCCGTACGGCAGACGGCGTCGACCTCCATCCCGGCCTGAATGTCGCGGCGTTCGCCGATGAGACGGTCGTCGCCGCGAACTGCGTCCTGCCGGTGCCCGAAGGGATCCCGCTCACCGATGCCGCGCTGCTGGGCTGCGCGGTTCTCACCGGGTACGGCGCGGTCCACCACTCGGCACGGGTCGCCCCGGGGGAGACGGTCGCGGTCTTCGGGGCCGGCGGGGTGGGTCTCGCGACGCTGCAGTCCGCGCGGATCGCGGGTGCCTCGGAGATCATCGCGGTGGACGTCTCCCCGGCCAAGGAGGAGCTGGCGAGGGCCGCCGGTGCCACCGGGTTCGTGGTGGCGTCCGGGACGACGGCCAAGGACATCCGCCGGCTGGCGGGCGGCCACGGCGTGGACGCGGCGATCGAGTGCGTGGGCCGCGCGGAGACCATCCGTACGGCGTGGGAGTCGACACGGCGTGGCGGCCGTACCACGGTGGTCGGCATCGGCGGCAAGGACCAGCAGGTCACCTTCAACGCCCTGGAGCTCTTCCACTGGGGCCGTACGCTCTCCGGCTGCGTCTACGGCAACTCCGACCCGGCACGGGACCTGCCGGTGCTCGCCGGGCACATCCGGGCGGGCCGGCTCGACGTCGGGTCGATGGTGACGGAGCGGATCGGCCTGGAGGGGATCCCCGGCGCCTTCGAGAACATGCTCGCGGGCAAGGGCGGACGGGCGCTGGTGGTCTTCGAGTAGGGCCCCGGTGGCGGGACGGCGGACCGGCCGGCGCACGCGTGCCGTCGGCGTCAGCCGCCGTCCCGGACCGGCCGGACGGCCGCGAACTGCACGGCGAGACCGTCCACCAGGGCCCTGAGTCCGGTCTCGAAGGCGCCGTTGTCGACCTTCTGCCGGTGTTCGGCCAGCAGATGCGCCTGGCCGAGGTGCGGATAGTCGGCCGGGTCGTAGGCCGTCTCGTCGTCGACGAAGCCGCGCGCGAACGAGCCGAGCGCCGAGCCGGTGATGAAGTACCGCATCAGCGCCCCGATGTAGGTCGCCTGGGCGGGCGGCCACCCCGCGCGGACCATCGCGCCGAAGACCGCGTCGGCCACCCGCAGCCCGGCCGGGCGCCGTCCGGGGCCGCGGGCCAGCACCGGGACGATGTTGGGGTGGTCGCTGAGGGCCTCCCGGTAGGAGACGGCCCAGTCGTGCAGCGCGGTGCGCCAGTCGCGGCCGTCGCCCTCGTCGAACATCGACAGGTCGATCTGCGCGGAGACCGCGTCCGCGACCGCTTCGAGGATCTCGTCCTTGGTGCGGAAGTGGTTGTAGAGCGAGGGCCCGCTGACCCCCAGTTCGGCGGCGAGCCGCCGGGTGGAGACGGCGGAGAGCCCCTCGGAGTCCACGAGCGCGCTCGCGGTCGTGACGATGCGCTCCCTGCTGAGGAGGGGCTTGCGTGGGCGGGCCATGGCGCACATAGTAGGGGCTGTCATCCAGAAACTAGCAGTGCTAATTTAACTGGATCCGACGGTGTCCGGGCCCGGCCGCTGAAATGAGAGGTGCCCCCATGAATCTGGAGCTCAGCGAGGAGCAGTCCGCGGTACGGCGGCTCGCCGAGGACTTCGTCGCCCGGGACGTCGCCCCGTACGTCGTCGAGTGGGACCGGGCGGAGAGCGTCGACCGCTCCGTGGTGCGCAAGCTCGGCGCGCTCGGCTTCCTCGGTCTCACCGTGCCCGAGGAGTACGGCGGCTCCGGCGGCGACCACCTCTCGTACTGCCTGGTCACCGAGGAGCTCGGCCGCGGTGACTCGTCGGTGCGCGGTATCGTCTCGGTCTCGCTGGGCCTGGTGGCCAAGACCATCGCGCACTGGGGCGACGAGGAGCAGAAGCGGCGCTGGCTGCCCGGACTCACATCCGGCGAGCTGATCGGCTGCTTCGGCCTCACGGAGCCCGGCACCGGCTCCGACGCGGGCAGCCTCACGACGAAGGCCGTCCGGGACGGCGGCTCGGGCGACTACGTCGTCAACGGCTCCAAGATGTTCATCACCAACGGCACCTGGGCCGATGTGGTCCTGCTCTTCGCCCGCTCCACCGACGCGCCCGGCCACCGGGGGATCTCGGCGTTCCTGGTCCCCACCGACACCCCGGGGCTCACCCGGCGCACCGTCCACGGCAAGCTCGGACTGCGCGGCCAGGCCACGGCCGAGCTGGTCCTGGAGGACGTGAGGGTCCCGGCGTCGGCCATGCTGGCACCCGAGGGCAAGGGCTTCTCGGTCGCCATGTCGGCGCTGGCCAAGGGGCGGATGTCGGTCGCGGCGGGGTGTGTGGGCATCGCCCAGGCGGCGCTCGACTGCGCGGTGAAGTACGCGACCGAACGCGAGCAGTTCGGCAGGACGATCGCCCACCACCAGCTCGTCCAGGAGCTGATCACCGACATCTCGGTGGACGTGGACGCCGCCCGGCTGCTCACCTGGCGGGTCGCCGATCTGATCGACCGGGGCGAGCCGTTCGCCACCGAGTCCTCCAAGGCGAAGCTCTTCGCGTCGGAGGCCGCCGTACGGGCCGCGAACAACGCCCTCCAGGTCTTCGGCGGTTACGGGTACATCGACGAGTACCCGGCGGGGAAGCTGCTGCGTGACGCACGGGTGATGACGCTGTACGAGGGCACCAGCCAGATCCAGAAGCTGGTCATCGGCCGCGCGCTCACCGGGGTCTCGGCCTTCTGAACCGGCCCGCGGTCATCGCGGATGAGTAGCCGTACTGAGTAGCTGTGGGGGGGGGGGGGGGGGGGGCCCCCCACCAGCCCCGAGCCCCCCACTCTCAACCCCCGACAGGCCGAACACACACCCAC